>JBAXWB010000003.1 GCA_037128595.1 bacterium | reverse complement strand
ACCGTCTCCTTAGAAAGGAGGTGATCCAGCCGCAGGTTCCCCTACGGCTACCTTGTTACGACTTCATCCCAATCACCAGCCTCACCTTAGGGCGCCGCTTCCCTTGCAGGTTAGCAAACGCACTTCGGGCGAAACCGGCTTTCATGATGTGACGGGCGGTGTGTACAAGGCCCGGGAACGTATTCACGGCACCGTAGCTGATGTGCCATTACTAGCGAATCCAACTTCATGGAGGCGAGTTGCAGCCTCCAATCTGAACTGGGGCCGGTTTTACGGGATTTGCTCCACCTCGCGGTTTGGCTTCCCTCTGTACCGACCATTGTAGCACGTGTGCAGCCCAGGGCATAAAGGCCATACTGACTTGACGTCATCCCCACCTTCCTCCCGCTTATCACGGGCAGTCTATCTAGAGTGCTCACCGATTCATCACCGGTGGTGGCAACTAAATACAGGGGTTGCGTTCGTTGCGGGACTTAACCCAACACCTCACGGCACGAACTGACGACAGCCATGCAGCACCTGTGTAGCAGCCTCGAAGGAATCCCGGTTTCTCGGGACGTCCAGCTACATGTCAAGCCCTGGTAAGGTTCTTCGCGTTGCATCGAATTAAGCCACATGCTCCTCCGCTTGTGCGGGCCCCCGTCAATTTCTTTGAGTTTTAACCTTGCGGCCGTACTCCCCAGGCGGTCCACTTAACGCGTTAGCTTCGACACGGAGGGGGTGAAATCCCTCCACGTCCAGTGGACACCGTTTACAGTTGGGACTACCAGGGTATCTAATCCTGTTTGCTCCCCCAACTTTCGCGCCTCAGCGTCAGCAATGTTCCAGAGAGCCGCCTTCGCCACCGGTGTTCTACACGATATCAACGCATTTCACCGCTACACCGTGTATTCCGCTCTCCCCTCCCATGCTCTAGTCCAGCAGTTTCGAGCGCACTTTCCAGGTTGAGCCTGGAGATTTCACACTCGACACACCGAACCGCCTACGCGCCCTTTACGCCCAGTAAATCCGAACAACGCTCGCCACCTCTGTATTACCGCGGCTGCTGGCACAGAGTTAGCCGTGGCTTCCTCTTGAGGTACCATCGAGGCCGAATGCTATTAACACCCGGCACCTTTTCCCCTCATGACAGGAGTTTACAACCCGAAGGCCGTCATCCTCCACGCAGCGTCGCATCGTCAGGCTTTCGCCCATTGCGAATGATCCTCGACTGCAGCCTCCCGTAGGAGTCTGGGCAGTGTCTCAGTCCCAGTGCGGCTGACCATCCTCTCAGACCAGCTACCCGTAAGCCTTGGTGAGCCGTTACCTCACCAACAAGCTGATAGGACGCGGGTTCCTCATCCGGCGACAGGACCTTACGGTTCCCCGTCTTTGATCAATCCACCATGCGGCAGACCATCGTATTGGGTATTAGCCCACCTTTCGGCGGGTTATCCCTAACCAGAGGGTAGATTACCCACGCGTTCCTCGCCCTTCCGCCACTCTTGTATCGTTGTATTGCTACAAAAATACTCTCGTTCGACTTGCATGCCTAATCCACGCTGCCAGCGTTCGTTCTGAGCCAGAATCAAACTCTCCGAAAAAAATACACCAGCGACTTATTCCTAAGCCGTTGGAGTTTGACTAATAGTTTCGTCCTACCTGCTTTCGCAGACAGAACCAGAACAGTTGCTTAACAAATCACACCACTTCCGAATCGAAGTGTGTCTTGCAGGTTATTCTGTTTTCAAAGATCAAGACACAAAAAACTACCTTCACCAGTCGATCTTCACTTTCGTTACAGCCGACTGGATTCGGCGCTTGTGTCGTTCGTTTCAGAGACTCTTGTCTCGATTGCTGGGAAAGTTATATCCCTTACCCCCTCGAGTGTCAATATTCACCGTTTGAAATTTTAATGTTTTTTATTGAAGGGCGTTTTATATAGGGAATTCGTGATTTTACTGCTGCTCAATGTGCCCATCGACATAGACCACATTCCCTTTGCCAACATGCCATCGCGCCAGTTCATTGGTCGCGCATTGCGCATCCGCCGTCAAATTACCTACCAACAATGAGTCTTCTCCAAATAAAATAGTATCCGTCCGCCCCTGCCCGGCAAGCAGGTTAAACCAACCTGCGCCCGTGTTCATTGAGTAACTGCGCACGGGATCTGTCACTTTGCAGTTCGATTTCAGGGAAAATGTCGGACATTTATAAATCGCTTCACCATTTTTAACATACGCGTAGAGCCCCCCATTGGTTATGCATGCAAGCCCCGTTGTTCCCGACCAAGCATATGGGTTTACGCCACTCGCATGCGTACTTGCATTAGTACATGTTTTATAATCCGACCATGCAACCCATCCATGTGCATGACACCAGATATCCGCCTCATTCTGATACCAGCTGCACGTACTCGGCGGCACATGACCATCGCTATCATTTGCGTAGTTCATAACTGCTAATTGTAATTGATGCAGATTGGACCGGCACTGTGTCCCACGTCCCGACTCTATCGCCCTGCTTAACGAGGGATACAGCATTACCCCCAATAAGAGGATAATCACAATCACCACCAGCATTTCAATCAATGTAAACCCTGAAAACAAACGCTTCTTCATCATTTTCACCCTCTCTTTAAATATGTCGCTCAAGCTTTATTGCCAGTCTATTTCATCCAACGGGTTTGACAAGACGTTTCTGGACAGTTTTTAACCAGGGGTTATCAGGTGAGCAGCGCGCTGAAAAGGCTTGTTTCCACGTAGCCGCGCCTGATAAGGCGTGGATCGCGCCAGACTTCAACTATCTTGAAACAAGGTCCAGTCCTTAGGTTTTCACGAAAAGACCTCATTTTGACTTCGGCAAGGTGGCGTTCGACGTCCCGGCGAACGATTCTACTCACCGGTCGGCAATCAGCCGCCGGGGACGTCGGCTGCCACCTGTGCTTCGCTCTAGTTAAAGGGACTATTGTCCTGATATGCTCCCCGGCGCTGACGGAGCGGTGCCCTCCATTGAATGGAGTGCCCGGCTCCGCCTGGTCTGCGGTTCATTATTGCCCCAGGGTAAAAACCTTTCTAAAAAACGCGGTTCCCGTTGTTGACATTTTTCCCGATACAGTAGTATTATGTCCGATGTAAAGGTTTGTTAAAACTCATTTATTGAGAGGGGCAGTATGAAAAAACGTTTTCCAGTGATTGTTTCGGTTTTATGCGCAGCAGCATCGGTGAGTATGGCTCAAAAGGCCGTCCCCTATCAGGATACTTACGAAGGGTATGCGGTAGGATCGAACCTTGTCGGATCGGTTTGGAATGGCGACACCAATACATCACTCGCAATAGTGACGAACGTGAGTTCAACCGCGCCGTCAGTGGGCTATCCCGTGCCGGCCGCCGCACATACCAGGGTGATGGCGTTCAGCGAAGGGACAATCACGAATGAGTTTAACGGAACCACCTCGAATCTGACGGTCGTGGCCTTCGACACGATGGTTAAGCCCGTGTTCGCGGAACCTCCCGCCGGATCCCAGATGGCCTCGGTGAGCAATTCTCAGCTTTCGCTCTACATTGATACCAATGGATTTGTCAATGTCTACCACGGCGTTACTACTGACACCCTTCCTGGAAAACCGCAATCCACTCAGTGGTCGGTTCTCACTAATGGAACGCAACTTTCATCTGGCACATGGTGCCGACTAACTGTCGTGATGAACTATGATGCTGCAGGTCCGATTGCCATGTATAAAGTCAGCGTTAACGGCTCCTTTATTAATTCCGCTCAAGGTTATGCTTCTCCTGATGTTGGAAGCGCAAAAGGTAATGGCCCGTGGCTTATAAGTCCGCTGTGGGATGATCTGGATCTCCGCATGCACCGTGTTGTCCTCTCCGGCAGCGGAATGCTGGACGACATGGTGGTGACGACAAACGACATTGTGTTTAATTCTGGTGTCACATCCGCAACCAACGGGGTCCCGATTTCCTGGATGCAAGCCAATGGGGTGAGCACCAACAGCACCAACACCACGTGGGATGCAGTGGCATTGGATGATCAAGACGGTGATGGCGTCTCCACATGGGCTGAATGGATCATGGGCACCTCACCGACTAATTCGGCGTCGAAATTGGTCATTGTCAGCTCAACCTATAGCAATGGCTTTCCGATCCTCAAGTGGATCGGTTCGGCTAGCGCGCAGAATAACTACACCATTCAGTGGTCTTCGAACCTGTTGAGCGTACTGAATTGGACAAACGCTGTAGTGAACTGGCCCAAGGCCGATGGCACGAACGAAGTCACGCTCCCGAAACCTCAAGTAACGCCAGCTTTCATGCGGGTGACGGTCCCGGCTCCTTGAGTTGATTAAGGACGTCGATTGAGACGTAAAAGAGCCACCGGAAATCCGGTGGCTCTTTTTTTTGCTCTCAAAAGAGGTTGCGACGGAGCGCAACCCTCCATTGAGGGAGTCCTTTCTTTTATCCTAAATCCGGCAGTTAAGACCACTACGAAATGCGCTAAATGCGCGAAAGGTATTGATCATCAAGACATTAAAAAACAAGTATAGTTGAAACGACCTACACCCAATGGGTGCAGAAGCAATTCCAGACAACTTTTATTCTAAGTCTCTCATTATCAACACATTATTTTCGCGTCTTTCGCGTGTTTCGTAGTTGAACTGCTCTTTTTTTTATGGAGGGTTGCGCTCTGTCGCAACCTCTTTGCCTTTTGAAAACACGCTTCAATAATAGTTAATCGTTTATAATAGTTAGCAACTATAGTCATTCTTGACTATTATCAATCTTCTTGAGATCATTTCACCATGAAAACTGAATTAAGCATCTATAGCGCTAAAGCTCACTTTTCAGAAGTTGTCAGCGAAGTGGAGCGCACGGGTATTCATGTTGTGATTTGCCGGCACAACGTTCCCGTCGCGGAAATAGTCCCCCTGCGGGCGAAAACAGACCCGCTCACGCAGGATCTCTCGCTAAAAGGGGCCCGGTTCATTGGCGATCCCACGGCTCCGCTCTCCCCTGAGGATTGGCCGGAATCGCTTCGATGATACTCCTCGATACGCACACATTGGTCTGGCTGGCATCAGATACAGGAAAGCTGTCACTTGCCGCCAAAAATGCCATCCTGGCCCACCCTGTTTCCCTTCATTTCTCCATTGTGTCCGCATGGGAAATCTCACTCCTCGTCAAGCGGGGCCGCCTTACCCTCCCTTTTTCGCCTGAAGAGTATCTGACTCGCGCCATCGCTCACCACAGGCTGATTGAATTACCCTTGACCCGTCGAGTGGCGCAGGCCTCCGTGTCCCTGCCAGACATCCACAACGATCCTTTCGACCGCATCCTGATAGCCGAATGCCATGAGCGCTCGCTCTCGCTGATCTCGCGAGATGCCATCATTCCCGGTTATCCGGGAGTGCACGTGATCTGGCGGTGAATGGAAAGACCGGCATCCAGAATTCAGGAGTCAGAATCCAGAATCGTTAAAGGTCGCTTTCGGCATCCACCGCCGAGGTGAATCGAAATGCAACGAGTTTTTAACACCCGCCCTGAAGTATGCGCATGCGCTTAACTTCAGGGCTTCGCTCAAGTCGCAAAGAGCGCAAATGGCTACGGCGACCCGCCCGCAATGCTTCGCCCGCCTGCACTATCGATCACTTTTACTGCGGCCGCTTAAAAAATTCACATCAACGCATATATTGCGCAAACAATATTTATAGGTTTGCGCAATACGAAAAGCATTTCATTTTCCTGGCAATATTTGGGGCGGTTCTTGCTCGGCCTCTATGACTGGAGTTAGTTGAACGTCAGGATCAAAGGCCGGAATGGCCGGCTCGGGGGATGGGAAGACAGTTGTTGAGTTGTCGGGTGTTGAGTTGTTAGGGGGAGGAATAGGCTGTGGTTCCGGCGTGGCGGCCGGTGTTGTTGTCGCCGGGATAACCGGTTCGGGCTCCAAGACCGGCGCGGGTGTAGGCTCAGGCATCAAGACCGGGGGTGGCGCCGGAGGCAGCGTGACGGGTTCTTCCGGTGTTACCAAGGCCGGTGGCGGCTCAGGCCTAACCGCCAGTGTTGGCGTCACCGCCGGTGTTGGCGTCACCGGTATGGCCGGTTCCGATTCAAAGGCCGGGGTGGGCGAAACGGTAGAATCAAAGGCCGGAATGGCCTGCTCGGACTCCAAGACCGGGACCGGCACGGGGTCAGGAATGGAAGCCGATGGCGGCTCCTGGGGAGGAATGACAGGCTCTTCCGGTGTTATCACGACCGACGGTGGCTCAGGCGTAACCGCGGGTGTTGGCTCCAAGGTCGGCACATTTGATGGAGGGTTTTGCCTGCCCTGAACTTGGTCGAAGGGCTCCGTCAAAACCACTCCTACCGCTGGCGCTGACGGTTCGACGTCGCTCACCGCAGGCAGAGCCGCCTCCGGCAAACCGGCGGCCAAGGCAGCGCCCTCCATTGAATTCGCCTCAAAGACCGGAGGCGGCTCAGGCGTAACCGCCGGTGTTGGCTCCAAGGTCGGCACATTTGATGGAGGGTTTTGCCCCGTCAAAACCACTCCTACCGCTGGCGCTGACAGAGCAGCGCCCTCCATTGAAATCGATTCGGAGACCGGTGGCGACTCAGGCGTAACGGCCGGTGTTGGCTCCAAGGTCGGCACATTTGATGGAGGGTTTTGCCCCGTCAAAACCACTCCTACCGCTGGCGCTGACAGAGCAGCGCCCTCCATTGAAATCGATTCGGAGACCGGTGGCGGCTCAGGCGTAACGGCCGGTGTTGGCGTCACCGGTATGGCCGGTTCCGGTTCAAAGGCCGGGGTGGGCGTGGTATCCGGCATAGAGGCCGGCGGCGGCGCCAGTGGCGGCGGGACGGGCTCTTCCGGTGTCACCACGACCGGCGATGGTTCTGGCGTCAGGGCCGGGGTTGGCGGCGCCGGTATGACGGGTGCCACCTCAAAGACCGGCTCAGCCGGAGGCTTCGCCCTACCTTGGGAAATCACGTGTATTTCGGTAGGGCGAGGCGTCCCTGCCGAGCCGTCTTGGTTAGGGGACGGGCTGATGGTTGCTGGCTTTACCGGCAACGGCCCGCTGCCTACTGGCGGCTCGGGGTTCGCCACAGGCGCAGGTGCCTGCGGCGGACTAAGTGTCGTCACCATCGCCTTCCCGGCACCTAGCCACAGGACGATCACAGGGCAAGTGCCCGCCATCTGCGCCGACACCGCGGAATAGATGCTGGAGCAGCAAAGAAGGCCGACAACGCCATCGCCGGTGATCTGGGGGAGTTGCCCGGCGGCGAGCACTGGATCTGCCGGGACAGTATGGATTGCCAGCCCATACCCGGCGGTGGCGAGCACCGGAATCAGGCCGGGTATCAGGTTCAGGGTATCAGCCGAAGTGGTGGGAGTAAGGATAACGCCAATGAGGCGCCGCTTCAGCGCTCCCTCTGTCATTTGAGATTGGCTATCTGAGATACCGTTTTGCGGCTTCACGCCGCAAAACGGTTTACCCAGGACAATGTCACGGGCGATCAGGTTCGGCTGATACCCCAACTCCCGGGCTTTAGCCGAGACCCGATTCTGGGTGGATGTGGGGATTCGATTGCTGGTGGCTTTGCCGCAGACGACACGTGAGACCGTTGAAATGGATACTCCCGCCGCCTTGGCAACGTCAAAAAGAGAAACGGATGAGCTCATGCGCAAACTGTATACATAGGTTTGCGCAATAGATCAAACAAAACCAGAAACTGCGGGAGATTTCATAAAAGCCAATCGCAAGCAGTATCATAATCGTAATCCTAATCTTAATCGTAATCGTTTTTCTTTGAGCCAACGGGCGGAATCGCAATCAGAAATAAGGAAATCCAGTCCGATTACGATTAAGATTAGGATTACGATTATGAGGGTGAAACGCCGTCAGCTGGTGGCCTGGGTTCGGCAAGGGAACTACTTGCAGAATGCATACATATTGGCCACCCACATGTTGTCCACTCGCGTAGGGAGGGTAATCCCGCTCCGGTTTCACGGAGCCATACCAGGCGCCCTTCGACAAGCTCAGGGCGTGAAAGATGAGTACATTCATGCCTCCTCCCTGGCTTGAGCCTGCCGAAGGGGCCTCTCCAGCTATTCCTCCAGGAAACCGTGGCGTATATTTTCTCCACATGTACTCGTGTGGCCGGCGTGCCATGCCGGCCAACGAATTTTTTCCCGCCCCACGATCGGCCATCAGCCGCCGGCATGTCCGCCGTAGTACCGGAGGCGGAGCCGTCGGCTGCCACCTTTGCTTCGCGCCTAAGTGGTCGCGGCCAAATGCCCGGCTATGCCGGGTCAGAAAGGTGTGACTGAATGGCAGCGGGAATGCTTTCGACCATGTATAACGGGAGGGAGAGGAGGCGATACTGGACGGGATCGCCGGTGGTGGTTTGCACATCGACCTCCTGGAATGAAGGAGGATTGACGTCCAGGCGCAAGGCGCAGCTAAGCTGCTTGCCATGCATGAAGGCGTGAAGGGACTTCATGGCCCCGGCCTTGCCTGCCTTGACCTCGACGGGTATGACATGGCTTCCGTGCTGAATGATATAGTCAATTTCACCCTGGCGTCCTTCGATACGCTGCCAGTAAAAAAGCCTTGGATCTTCGCAAGCCTGTGACAGGCAGCGAAGATGTTGTCCCACGAACTGCTCCGCAATGCCGCCCTTGTTGGCCCAAACCACGGCGTTTAGATCCCGCAGATCAAGCCGCGAAAGCCCCAACTGAACTGCGGCCAGGCCAACATCCACCAGAATCACCTTGAATAGCCCTGGATTCGCCTCGGCCCCAAGAGGCAAACCGTTGGCGGCTGTGTGGTCAACGCGGTGACAGACGCGGGCCAACCGTAGCAGTTCCAAGGCTTGCTTGAGGTCGCGATGTTTGGCCTCCACATCAGCATGACTGTACACAAACCGACCGCCCAATTGTCGCGGAATGGCATCCATAACCCCGCGTAACAGGGTAGCCGGGACCCTCCCCCTGTACTTGCTGAAGTCGTCCCGGTAGGTCGCGATCAAGTCGCGTTGGAGTTGCAACCGTCGCACATCATCCCGCTTCTCGACCCAGTCTGAGACGACTTCCGGCAAGCCCCCGACCAGGCAGTATTCAGAGAACAATTCAAGAGCGCGTTGGTGAAGCCGGGGGTTGAGTTCGAGGGTTTCCCCGGCGGCGATGAGCGCCGTTTTCAACAGCTCGTTACCGGACGCATCCAGAAACTCGTAAAACGAAACCGGTTCCAAGTAGCAGTAGGAGATGCGCCCGACCGGCATACTGAACTCATGCTCGAGAAGCGCGAAATCCAGCAGCGAGCCTGCCGCCACAACCGGCATCTCCGGCATGTCTTCGTAGAACCACCGCAGGAAGGCCAATAAATGAGGCGTGGCCTGTACTTCATCAATGAACAGCAAGCAGGTTTCAGGAGAGACAGGAATACCCAGATCAGCCGAAAGGTCAGAAACCGCACGGCGCGGATCGTTTGACCGAAAGTGATCCGCCAGTTCCGGGCGACGTTCCATGTTTAGTTCAACGAGGATCCGCCCATGCCTTTGAGCAAGGTCCCGAACCAACCACGTCTTGCCCACCTGCCTGGCGCCACGCAAGACAAGGGGTTTTCGATCAGAATCTTCGATCCATTTGTCGAGAAAAGTTGCTGCAGATCGCTTCATAAATCCCCGCTTTTCATTCACCATAGCTCTTTAAAACATAAACAACATTAAGAAATATCACCATATTGTCAATAACAACGCGTTGTTATTACATCACAAACGGATCTAAATACCAGCCAATCCAAAAGATTTGAACAAAATTCCTAACGATTTCGCGGACATTTAGATGCGTCTGCCCAGCAATTTTTCCTTTGTCTTCTACATTTAATAGAGTACACTCCAAATAAATAAGGAATATATTGGAGTACATTCGTATGATTGATGTTTTAAGGGAAACCTATCGACGGTTAATCAGCGAGACGACAATCCGGAGTCATCGCTACCTCTTCGATACCTTTGACACCAAGGATCGATTAGTGGGACTTGTGGGACCTCGCGGAGCGGGCAAAACCACTCTGATGCTTCAGTATATCCGTGAAAAGATACGCACTCCGGAGGAGGCCTTCTATGCCTCCGCAGATCACATCTACTTCAATAATGTCACTCTTCTTGATTTTGTAAGGGAAGTTCACACAACGGAGGGGACCCGCCTATTTTTCTTTGATGAGATTCACAAATATTCCGGCTGGGCGCAGGAACTCAAAAACATTTACGACTCCTTCCCCTCGCTGCATGTGGTCTTTTCGGGTAGTTCCAGTTTAGCCTTAACCAAGGGCGGTTACGATCTCTCGCGCCGCGCCTCCATTTATCGCCTCCCCGGGCTTTCCTTTCGGGAATATCTGAACTTCAAAACGGGAGCGGATCACATCCCCTGGAAACTGGAAGCGGTATTAAGCGACCCTGGGGGGGTCTCCGAAAAATTGGCGCAAGTTCCGAAAATTTCAGGTTATTTTCGGCAGTATCTAGCTGAAGGGTACTACCCCTATATCCTCGAAGGCGGCGGACATTACTACGAAAAAGTGCGCGCAGTGGTGGAAAAAACCATATTTGAAGATATTGCCACTTTCTACCGGCTAAAGACCGAAAATCTGCATTACTTCAAGCGAATTCTCGCCTTTCTCAGCACCATTCCGCCAGGCGACATGAATGTCCACAAATTGGGGGCCAGTCTTGGGGTGGACGATAAAACAGCGGCCAACTACCTTCTGATTTTACAAGAGACAGGCCTTATCCGGACACTTGAATCAGGCAACCGGGGGCACGGCTTGATTCGAAAATCACAAAAGACCTATCTAGACAACACTACTCTACACCATGCCCTCTGCCAAGGGCTTGGGCAGTCGGCTGATCTAGGCACAATCCGTGAGCTATTCTTCATTCAAACAGTCCAGAATGCAGGCCATTCGGTGTTTTATAGTGAACAAGACGGCGACTTCCGAATAGGAGACAATATTTTTGAAGTTGGGGGACGGAACAAGCACGGCACCCAACTCCCAAACGCATCTCGATTGGAATATGTCGTTAAGGATGACATCTTGATCGGCTCGAGAAGCACTATTCCCCTCTACCTTTTCGGTTTTTTGTATTGAACCGGTGTCGTTCGCCGTCCCCGCTTTCGGCACTTCCGCCTCCGGTACTACTGCGGACATTCCGGCGTGCCATGCCGGCGAACGATTCCCCGCCCATAATCGGCCATCAGCCGCCGGGACGTCGGCTGCCACCAGAGCTTCACGCCTTTATATTCAGGTGGCGTTCGACGTCCCGGCGAACGATTTCCCGCCCATTGTCGTCAATCGAGACCTTAAATGCCCGCCTACTGCCCCCTGCCCTCCTACTGCCAACTGCCTCCTGCCCTCCTTGGCCGCCGGAGCCTTGGCGTAGGAGGCTGCCTACAGGTGTATTCACCATAATTTAACATTATCCAACCCTGATCCGGCTTGCCCGCAAGTGGCTTTAGGGTTATTATTTAGATACGAAAAGATATCCCCCTTTCTTTCCGAAAACGAGATAGAAAAGGCCTATTTTTAATTGTTGATAATCGAGGTCGCAAAGAGATGAAAAAGCAAAATATTCTGAAACGGTTGGCTATAGTTCTAGCTGTTATGCGGTCTCTTCCAGCCTTGGCCCTGATTCAGGACCAATACTCTGAGAATTTCGACACAAACTGGCCCGGAGCGCCCTGGGCATTAACAACATACTCCAGCGTTGTTAACCCTGCAAGCGGTTGGTCCATTAGCAGCAACAGTATCGGCACTTCGGGAAGCTATTACACAACTCCCAGTAATGCCTGCTTCTTCGCAAAAGGGGGGCTGTCAGCGTTAACCTCTCCTCTTCTGACCAACGGCATTGGTGCTGTTATTTTTGATGCCCGAGTTAATAGCAGTTCAGCCATATTGGCCCTCGAGAGTTCCTTCAATGGTTCGACCTGGCTTACCAACTCGATCATTACCAATAACATTGCCTCGATGACGGCTTACACCAACATCTTCAACTCCTTAAGCAACCAATATTTCCGTATCCGCCGGACTGACGTTGCCGGGGCCACCTACTGCGCCATTGACACCGTCCGCATCACCTACCCCACCCCGCTAGTCACCATCAGCGATCCCATCACCACACCTACGCGGCCCACCGATCAGGCCCCTGTGACCCTCTCAGCCAATGTCAGCATACGAAGCGTCGCTGAGACCTTCTTCATGACCAACTACTGGCGCGAATGGCCGGCCACAAACTGGACCCTTATCGCCATGACCTCCAATACCCCCAGCCTGTACGTTGCATCCTCCCCCATATCTGGCAAATCCATTGGAGCGATGGTTGAATACTTCGCCGCTGCCACCTACACCGCCGATGGGATCACCTATACCACCAACTCCAGCACCAATGCCTATACCGTTATCCCCAAGTCATCCTACACCAACCTGGCGGTCACAGGACAGGTTGCCGCCCCCCTCCGCAACGGCGCCAACTACCAGTGGCAGGGCGTCATCCAGGCGACCAATGTCAACCCGACCTTCAAGTTCCAGGGCATCAGCAATGCCGTCACCACCATTTGGGGCGACGTGAACCAGTCTGTCACCAACACTCCCCTCTATGGCCAGGCCGAGGTCACCACCAGCAACATCACCCTCTACACCACCAATACGGGCTACTACCTCTTCTCCCTCAACGAGACCAACCTCGACTATACAGTCCGCGCCTGTACCTACGAAAATTTCAACACCTGGACGGCGACAAACTATAATGGTTCCTCGACCTACACCAACAATAGCTGGGTGCTGACCTCAGGCAACACCTCAAATGACATATCCCGTATTTTCAGTGGAACGGGCCGCTCCGCCATAGTTGAAACCAACGGCTGGGTGCGGTCACCCTACCTGAGCAACGGCGTCGGCCAGATTTCATTCTGGTACCGGAATTGGCCGACCAACGGCACCCCCACAAGTAAAATCATCGTCCAGACCTCATCCAATGCCATCACCTGGGCCGACCTTAGTGGCGGGACCGTCAGCAACATCATTTCCACCAATTACCTTTATTCATCGGTATCCGCAAACGATCGCGCAAGCAAGTATGTCCGCATTTTAAACACTAATGCCACAACACGCCTCTGTCTGGACGAGATCGCCGTTACCGATCCTGGAGCCGGGGTGAGTGCGGCAAATTTTGCACCAACCAACGCAACCTGCCTTGACTCAATTACCCTGTCGGCAGACCTAACCCCTTACAATGGCGCCACAATCGGCAGTGTTTCCTCACTCTACCGGGTTGGCCCCACCGGCGCTTGGGAAACGATCAGCATGACGTCGACAGATGGGACACATTACGCGCTGTCCACACCCATTACAGGGTTACCCGTGGGCACTCTTTACTACGTTATTCAGTGTTACTTCAGTGGCTTCCAAGCACTTAGCCCAGCCATTTTGGGAGGAACAAACTCTGTAACAATCACAGAGCCGGTCAACAATCGACAGGAAAACTTCGACAGCAACTGGCCAGGTGCACCATGGGCATTAACTACGTACTCGAATGTTGTAAACCCTGTAAGCGGTTGGTCCATCAGCAGCAACAGTATTGGCACTTCGGGAGGCTATTATACAACACCTCTCAATGCCTGCTTCTTCGCTAAGGGGGGCCTGTCAGCACTAACCACCCCCCTACTGACCAACGGTATTGGCGCTGTGATTTTTGCCGCCAGAGTTAACAGCAGTTCGGCGATCTTGGCCCTCGAGAGTTCCTTCGATAACTCAACCTGGTTTACCAACTCGATCATTACCAATAGCATCGGCTCAATGACGGGTTACACAAATACCATCAACTCTTTGAGCAACCAGTACTTCCGTATCCGCCGTATTGACACTGCAGGAGCCACCTACTTCGCCATCGACACCGTCCGGATCACCTACCCACCCGCGAACGTGGCCATCACCAATGTCTATATCAACCCGGGTTACCCGGTGGCGGGTCAAACGTTCTCGGTGGACTGTGACATTATTTCAATAAACCCGAACTTCCCCGCCTATAACATTGTGCCCACCTTCTCTTTTTGGCCAAGCGGAGGAACTGCCACCAATGTACCCATGAATCGCGCCTGGGTGCAGGGATCGACCAACCACTATGTCGCGGTTGGCTCACTTGCAGCCGTCACCCGAGACACCCTTTACCTCTACGAAGTAAGAGCCGCCTTCGACGGTTACTACGGCAGCGTTCCGGAGAGCCCGAAAACCAACGCTCCAACCGGCACCTTCACTACCCGGGCCTTCGCATCTTCATATGGAGGCGTTGACGCCATACTCAACGGCACCAACGCCTCCGCCCGCATGCTCACCAATGGACTCTGGCAAAGCATCGTTTCCTTCACTTCCGGCACGGGGACTACATTCAATCTCAGTTTCCAAGGTTCAGGTTATTCGGCGGGGGCGGGTTATCTCACCAACAGCGTACTGTGGGGAAATTCCAATAACTGGAAATCCACCCTCCCGCTCAGTGACTTTGCGGGGGCCGGCCAAACGAACATCACCCTCACCGGCTCCTTCACAGGCGATTATGTGGTGCGGTTCAACGAACAAACCGGCGAGTACTTTGTCCAAAAATGTCTTTACCAGGACTTCAATGCCGCAGGTTACGACACCCAGGACAAATACGCGCTCAAAGGGTTAAGCAAAACGAGCGCAGGAAGCGGCATCAAGAATTTCAACTCCTGGCCAACCAATGTATCCCAGTCGCGCGTCGAAGACTTCAGCGCGGGGACTTGGTCAACGGCAACCAATATACCGGGACCAGAAGCGTTTGGCGGCGGTTCCTACGGGTATCTTTCCTGGTACAATACTTATTCCAACACAACCATGCGGACCCCGAGCACCGTCACGAAACCTTCGGACTCCTATTTTGTTCAGATAAGCCATCAGGATCCGAAGCCCATCCTCGATGGAATTGGAGCGGTTATCTGCAGTTTCAAACCGCTTTTATCCAGCAACGCCCCTGCCCAAATGACGATTTATGCCACTCCCACTAATAACATGGATCAACCCGCTGACTTCACCATTTCCGGAAACTGGAAGTTTCTTGCGAACACAAACAATATTACAAACACGATAACTACCTGTGTTTGGACAAATCTGTTTAATACCAACATCCCGCTCGACATCATTTTCGCGCCCACTTCGAAAATGAGCATTGTGAAATTAGAAGTACGGGATTGGTTCGCGTCCGAAAACGGAACAAACGGATGGGTCGCGCATCAAAGCTGGATCGAAACGGATCCGGCCGCCCCGGGCACAAGCCGGTGCCGGTTTGAAACATCACGGGCGAAACAGGGCATGGATCAGGGACTGGACTCCCCGGCCATTACAGGCGGTGTCTCGCTTATCAGCTTATCCTATAGCGGGCTAAGCACATCGCCAGTCGGTTTTGTGCTTCAGGCCTGTTATACAAATCCCGGGGACTGGGCCACGGCCACCAATCTGGCAACCATATCCAATGTGGTTTTCGCAAGCCCGTCGGTTTATAGCACCTTCACTTTTGCATTGATGTCAACCAAACCATTAATCTATCTCCGGGTTAAAAACATCACACCCAACCCAGGCGCCCTGTTGCTACAAAACTTCCAGGCCGATGGATTCGCGACGATAGATGACTGGTATGTAAACAATGCAAATATTGACTACATGGCTTCTGCTCCACCACTTTTAGCTCGAGAATTTTCCATGGGGGCTGGCTATTTGAACAGCAATTATGTAGCCGATGTCGCGATAGGCGCCACTAATACACCCGACACCAACATCGCCACTTGCATCAAGTCCCCCGCTTCTGCGGAAGGTGTCGGCGAAATCAGTTTCTGGTATCGCAATTGGTCGACCAACTCGCCTGCACAGCCTGCACGAATAAAAGTCCAGAAATCAGTTACCGGGGGAAACACTGAGCCTGAATGGACAGACGTCGGCTCCATTTCCAACATCACCAATATCAACGACTATGCTTACTACAAGACAGACATTTATGACCCTAATTCACACTATGTCAGGATTCGCAATGACCTCACTTACAGCAATGCGGTGGGCCGGGTCTGCCTTGACGACATCCTCATTACGGCCCCCTGGGCCAGTACGTTCTCCATGAGCAATCTTGTCATCACCCCTTCAATCCCTCTTTACACTAATCGGGTCGATGTCGCCGTGGACGCTTATAATCTGTTCTACCAGCCCTCCAACCTTGTCATGACGGCTTATTATGCCACCGGCACAACCTATACAGCGATGACATCCGCTCCCGCCGCCTATCTATCCATGAGTTGCATCAGTACCAGCGGGACTGCCTCCAACCCCCGGTATCGCTACCAAACCCAGGGAGATGTTAATATTCCCCCGTTCAGCTCGGATACATTCGTGCGGTACGGTGTAAAGGCCGTCTTTTCCGGCTACCACACGGAGATCACAAGCCCTATGACCAACAAACAATTCAGTACTGTCCCGGCCTGGTATGACCCATTGCCATCCCAGTACGGCACGAGCAACGCCTTCTACGTGGTGTTCTCATGTCCGACTGGTTCGGTGTGGATTAATGAATTCAATATTAAGGATTATCCGAACGACTATAGTGGCCAATATCTCGAATTATGTGGAAGTGCGACTTCGGATATACGCAACTGGGTGATTCAAGTCAGAAATTCGATAGCTAACACTCAAGCCGTCTATGTAGTCACCAATAATTCAACCTTTAGTAACGCAACAAACGGATATGGATTTTGGGTAATTGGTACATCAAGCATTACCACGCGGGATCAAACTTTAACTAATCAATTCTCTGATCGCGGGGGATTCCGTATCTTGCGCCCCTCGGGCGTTTACGGCGACTCCATCTCTTATGGTGTTGACGCATCGGCGCCTATACCTGCTCTGACAAACCAGGGATTCACCTATGTGGGCTATGATGACAAATGGATTAATACATCATTCGGACTAGAAGGCACAAACAGCACCTCCTTCAGCTGGATCCTAGGAAATGATGGAACGTACACCCCTGGAACTATTAATGAAATGCAGTTTTTCACCATCGCCAGTTCTACCGGATATCCACCTGTCGTTCTGATTTATGCGTTCAGTATAATCAACACTAACGTCATGATTGAATGTTCCCGCACAAACGACTGGTATCCATCTCCATGGTATTCAACGAACCTGCTATCATCCAATTTATGGGCGATGGTATCTGGAGCTACACTCACTAATAACGCAACAAATTATGTTCTGCGCTTCACGACCACTCCTAATATGACACCCGTCTTCTATAAAGTCGTTTCCACGAATGGGCCCTGACATCATTCAGAAAAGGGCAAAGGGAGGAAGGGGATCGACGACATCGGGCCCAATTCGGGTCTCGGTATTGCGTCACGGTATAAACTGAAAACCACTTACCCGACTAGTCGTCCAGGGGCTTCAGCATGCGAATAAAAGTGGCATGAGACCCAAGAGGGTCCCGCCAAACCTCGGCAATACCATGAACACTCGATACAGGCATTATTTTTCCACCGGGCAATGTCCTGGCCGTTTGTCCGCAAAGCAGAACCAAGAAATAGTTTTGCCGCGTATGTAGCAACCCCACCGTATTACGAAGAATTGATTCTTGGCGGAAAGCTGTCCCGGAAATCATGTTTGTACACTTCTGCCCCAAATCCGAAAGAGTCGCGATTGGATTGCCATGAGACACCCATGCCGACGCCAATGCCTGAGCATCAACCGGGGTACCAGGGCCACCAGGGTATTCATCCATAGTCATCCCCGTAAAAAGCGCCTTCATCACCTCTTCGGATCGGGTATTTGGATTAACAACTCCTTTCAAAGATGAATTCGTTGTTAAGGTGAAATAATCCAAAACTCGATCAAGCGAAGAATCAGCCAAAGGGAATATCCGTATAGTTTTCCAAAATGCCAGAGTCCCAGAACTTATTCGCGGCAAATACGATAGTTCCGCGATGCTTTGCAAAGGACGATTAGCAACATACATGCTTTCGTCCTTATCCACCTCGACAATACCATCAAGACGATATGCCTTCGTAATATTGTTTTCAAACCCCAATGATGGCACTGATGGCATCGTCACATCTTTCCAATAACTGGCGCTAGGGTCCCAATTGTACCGCGGATCAAAACACTCTTTATCCGAAACGTAATTTTTATTCGCCGCCGCCATGAACGCATATTTCGGACTTTTCATCACAAAAAGAAATGATTTTACTGTATTTGTCGGAACAGCATCCACAACTGGTCCCGTGTCAGTACCTGAACGCATAAGCAAACTCACACGTCCTGTGACGATATTCTCCTGATTGGTATATGCAGCATAATCCTGTTCAGCAAGCCCGAATGCATATGTCGGCACACCGTAGGGGGTCGGAACAGAGGAATATTCCGTTAATGACGGATCATAATCATGAGCAGAAATCACTGTTTTAACCGCTGCAGGCAGAGGGAAGCCAGGAGTTCCAGTAAAATCAACCGATAAATCTACATAATAATTTTTAGATGTAGCCTTCACAAAGGGGTAAATCCATTCTACATCAATTTCACCTTTCAGTTTAAACTTAGTCCCGCCCTTGCTTTCATATTTTAGCGTGATTCCGACCTCGTTAAACATAGGGACAGATTCAGTACACATCGTCCCTAAATTTTGCGGAATATCATCCTCATCTTCATAGTCATACAAAGCTAAATACACATTCTCTGCATCAGCGGGAGCTATACCACTAGCGATAAAAGCAGCTTTAATTTTAGCCTTGTCCCTAATAAGCGTATTAGTTCCACCATCCAAAGAAACGGGGGCAACCCCTACACCTCCGTATACCCACGGGAAAAACGAATAGGTAACCAAGCTTGAGGGAGGAGCTTTGAGCGGCGCAGGCGATGCGCCAGAACCCTTTACGCCCAACTCCTGAATGGTTTCGTAATTTCGATTATTAGCAAGAGCGGTATAATCATTCACTTCGGCTAAAGTCGAAACCTGTATTTCGGACACGTTCGTGCCAAATCCCCGCGTAGCCCCGCCACCGGCATAATTGGCATCGAGCAACCCAGAACAATTAAGAACAAGGTAGGCAACTCGTCCATCATTCGGGACAGGAATCCACTTAGGGATCGGATTCGTCATGGCGAGGATCCCTTGAGGAATCCAATTCAAGGTTGACGCATTCGTAAACTCCAGAGCGTTATCACTGCCAGAAGACGCCAAGACATCCCAATCAGGATATACGGAGGCCCCTAGCTTAGCCTCCATATCCTGAAGTGCTTGATTTAGAGCCACCGGTAATAACTGCCGTGTCACAACATCATTCTTGAAATTGCCGGCCGCCATACGCCCGGTCCGCATGTAAATAGCAAAGGCCACACCCAAAATCATCATTAAGGCCAACAGGCCAATGACCATAATGATCGCAATCCCCTCCCTGTTCTTGTCAGCCTTGGATTGGTGTTGCATCATGAAGGGTATCCTTATGGCAGTTCATAGCGCTTGCGGTTAGGGAAGTAGACCCGGGTCTTGTAGGTGTCGGTCAAGGCTGAGCCCTGAATACCAACGGTAGCGACAATATCCACATAATCAGGCAACACCCCTGCTGGTGGAGTAGTTGTCGGCGAGAACGCTAAACTCATAATCCCGGGGCGAGGGGTTGCAACAGCAGCACTGGGGCAGATCTTGATACCATTACGAAACACATACGAGCCATCAAAGTTATACTTCACTTCCTGCAGAGCCGGGGTGCCTGACGCGGCATTACCGATTTTAGTGAAAGTGATACTTAAGGCCGAAATATCAACATTTGTACTAACGGCCTGGGTTAGTTCCTGAAAGATGCAATCAGCAACCGCGCGGCCAGTCATATTCATATCCACCAGATCCTGCCCCGAAGACCAGGCGACCCGGGCCTGCTGGAAGATTTGAGCACAGATCACGAGAATAATAAGCAGGATGGCCATTGCCACCATTAGCTCAATCAGCGTAAAACCTGATTTTGTCCGTTTGATTGCCATTGTCATCATTTCGCCTGATACGACTGATAAAACTCTGTGTAGGCAGATACCGAAGGGACTTGACCTGCCAGTGAACCATGTTCCCCAAACCAGACGACTAACGTTGCGCTATAGGGCACGACATCTGAAATTTTCAAACTATAACGCACGCCATCATCCGTGCTTGGCGGATATGCATTTGTGCCTGTGATGGAGACGTTTACACCCACATCCAATACATCTTTCAGAATTTTATTAACGAATGAACCGTTCGACCAATCCGCTGCATTGGTCACTCCGGCTGCGTTGGCATGCAATCCTGCAAGCACCTTATCTGAGAACAGGGCGCATTTTGTGTCAGCCAGATCTTCCTCAGCCATACGCAACCCACTCGGGAAAAGACTGAAAATGGTAAGAAGTCCAAGCCCAACAATCAAAACAGCAAAACACACCTCAATCAGGGTGAAACCGTGATTTTGCCGTACGTCGTTCATTGGGTTACCCCCGTCAAAGGCCAGTTCGTGATAGCACTGACGCCCAAGTGGCCTGCCGATCCCATCCCGGTCTTCTCTTGCAACTTGATTGGGACAAACTCCAAAAGCCCGGCACTGCCTGCTGGCCCGAATTTTATTGAGGCGGGCGGCGCAATAAATTCGATGGCCGTGGGAAGAAACACTTCACTGTGAATCATTTTGGCCTCTGAAACAATTCGCAGACTGTTATTGGTGATGTCGTGAATGAAAAACACTTCGACACTCTTCCGCTTCATCACCGCCTGTTGTCGCGCCAACATCAAAGTGGTGCGGACAATGGAGTCAGCCCCTCTCAATTCAGCACCCCGTCGCATGCCCCGATAGCCAGCCAACCCGGCGACCATCAACATCATCATTAACCCCATCACAACCAATAATTCAACTAACGTAAACGCTAATTGTGCCCGCCGAACATTCAAACGCTCGGTATTTTTAATTTGATGCGCTGATATCATCGCCACCGCCAGTTTTGCAATCAGGGCCGTAGGACGTGACTGTGATAGCGTCCCCGCTAATGATTATCTGATATGCGTTTGTGCCAAAGGGATCCATAAGCGGCTGATTCAAATTGGCCGCTGTCGCCTCATAGAACACTTTCTTCCCGTTAGTAGCCAAATCGATGATCACCTTATAGTTGTCAACTCCCCATGCGCCCCCGTCAGGATTTCCCGGCCACTTATGAAAATAAAGATGGTAACCCCGTATAGCCGTTGAAAGGGCGGTAACATCAGCGGTCGCTCTTTTGATTTTCGCGTTTTTCTGCATGGTTGAAAACGCGGGAAACATTAGTCCCGCCAGGATTCCGATGATCGCAATGACGACCAACAACTCCAACAGAGTGAACCCACCCCTGTTGATCCTGCCCCCTTGTAAAGACACATTTTTGTTCAATTTACTCATGAATACACATCATTTCCACGAAGTCACATGATCGGTCGTAATGCTAGAAGACGAATTCTTGCCATAGGACCAGGCGCCCACATCCCGATAGAGTTTTCCGTATCCAGGCGGCGAAATCGAATCAACCCCTAAGGCAAAATGATACTCAACCTTCCAGGGATCCAGGAAACTTGATGTCCCCACAGGGAATTCCATATAGAGAACCTGCTTCGTATTGGCCCCCTGCCCCTGCAGATACGCCACATTTACCGAATCCATCTTCAGATCATCTCCAGGAGCAACGCCGGCCAAAGTCCAGGTCCGGTAGTCACTCAAAACCGCCTTCCACGCAATTTCGATCTGCTTCACATCATTCTTGGCTTTTGTATTTTTTGCCGCCGTTCTGGCAGATGTAAAAACAGGCATGAGCAGTCCGGATAATATCATGATAATAACGATTACAACCAGCAACTCGATCAATGTAAATGCCCGCAATTTGTCTGAACGTAAGGAAATCCGCTTATTCATTTAGTCATCCCCTGCCTTTTACTCACTCTAGTCTTGCCACCCAATCCCAACATCATCCGCCGTGGTGTTTGTAAGGGGCCCATTCGACCATAATTTATACTTCTGATAATTATCACTCTGAGAGCATTCATACTGATAACTTCTGCCCCATTCATCATAGAACCTGACATACGAATTTTGGACCGAGTTTGGAGGCGTTGGCCCGGAACTATAAGTAGTATTGGTCTTCCCAAATGTGTTGAGCGGCATGACCGCGCTTAAATAATGCTTCCACTTGGAAACTTGAGGATCTGCATATAAATAGTACGGCATTCCCCTGCTGGTAAAGGGGTCAGCTGCCGATGAATATGTATTTGTCACCGTTGTGTCGAAGAAAATGCCGTCGGTACTGCAAATCGGATGCTCATTATTTTTTCCAACGAAATTTATGTCGCGAGAATAGAACGAATTGGCATCATAGGTGTCACCCGGAGGATAAAACCCATTAGCCGCATAATAGGCGGCTAACGCATTTTTAACCTGCTCCATCTTCCAGATCGTCCGTGCCCTGGCCGCTTTATTCCCCACACTCCCCATTATCTTCAGGGTGATTCCCGACAGAATCATAATCACTGCAATCACCACCAACAACTCAATCAATGTGAAGGCGCGACGTTGCAGACTCCCCGCTTCGCGGCAATTTGATATCACGACATCAACGTCATTCATAGTCGACCTCATCCCTGAATTGTACCGCATCACACATGGTTGAGCAAGTCGGCTTGCCACTTCCCCAACTCCATTAAATGGAGGGTTTTGCTCCGTCAAAACCTTCCTAAATGCTGGCGCTGACGGAGCAGCGCCCTCCATTTAAGATTATCGAGACCGATCTAATCGGCGCCCTCCAAATAACCAATAACGAATAACCCCTGCCAACCTCACAAATTCCCAATGATCGAAATCATGGGCATGAACATGGCGATATATATCTTCATCCGATCGGAAGGTGCCGAATCCGGATTACTTCATCAGAAACCGCCACGACACATCCATCCACCAATGACCCCTCACATGCTGGCAAAATATGTATCAACCGATCCGCAACCGTTTCGGGGTCGGAAAACGACAACCTTAATGACACTACACTCGGTCGATCATACCCGTTTACCGCAAGCAACGCCGAAAAATCCATATCCTCAGTAATCAGCACATATTCATTGTCCCGCGCATACGAAAGAATCTGCTCATCAGGCACAGATGCCGAAAGGACTTTATTCACGCGAATCGTCTCATACCCGGCCCGACAGAGAATACTCACCGTTAAAGGCGAAATATTCATATCGGCGATATACTTCAATTTAGCCATTGAAATTACACCGCTACAAGTTGCTCAACGATCACTTGTTCAGAAGAAGTCCATGCAGCGTATTCTATGGCCTGCTGCACATCCTCCCTTTCTAACTCAGGGTATGCTGCCAAAACCTCGTCGATGCTTTTCCCTGCCGCCATCATTTTTAGGATCACACTAACCGTTATGCGCATTCCGCGGATAATAGGTTGCCCCATACAAACCCGGCAGTCTACAGCAATTCGATTTAGTTTTTTCATATTCAAACCTCAACTCCATTTAATGGAGGGTTTTGCTCCGTCAAAACCTTCCTAAGTGCCGGCGCTGACGGAGCAGCGCCCTCCATTTAAGATTTCATAGACCTAGCGCCGTCCAAATATCCAAATAACGAATAACCCGCTTACAAACTTCCAATGATCGAAATCATGGGCATGAACATGGCGATGACGATCGTTCCCACAATCACTGCCAGCAACATGATCATAATGGGCTCAATGACCGAGGTCAGGGCATCCACCGCCGTATCCACCTCATCATCATAGTTTTCCGCGATTTTCATCAACATCTCGGGCAGGGCGCCAGTCTCTTCACCCACCTGCACCATGCTCACCACCATCGAAGGAAACACGCCGGAGGCCTCAAGCGGCACCACAATGGTCTCGCCCTCCTTGACACTGTCATGGACCTGCTCAACCGCGCGTGACAACACCGCGTTATTGGTCACCTCTTTGACAATATTCAAAGCCTGCAGAATCGGCACACCACCCGTCATCAGCGTCCCCAGGGTACGGGTAAAATTGCCAATGGCCGTCTTTTGAACCAGCGTTCCGAAGATCGGCATTTTCAGCATGATCCTGTCCAGCATCTCCTGCCCTGACCTTGTGGCTTTGAATGACTTAAAGCCCACCACCCATACAATAATGATGCCCAACCCGATGTACCACTGCTGGGCCATGAAATTACTCATCGCAATGACGGCCTGGGTCAACATCGGGAGCGACTTTCCGCCCAGCAAATCGTCAAAGATTTCCTTGAATTTCGGAATCACGAACACCATCAACACAATCAAAATGAGCGCCGCCATGACCATGACGACCAGGGGATACACCATGGCCCCCTTGACTTTATTGCGGATTTTATTGCTCTTTTCCATGAATTCGGCCAACCGCACCAGAATCGTCTGGAGCGCGCCTGACGTCTCACCGGCCTTGACCATGTTCACGAAAAAGGGGGTAAACACCTTGGGGAATTGCGACATGGATTCGGCGAAGGTGCTACCGCCTTCAACGGACTCGGCCATCCCGGCCAGCGCGTCCCTGAACTGCGGATTTTTCTCCTGCTTCTGCAACACATGCAGACACCGCAACAGGGGCAACCCGGCGTCCACCAGGGTAGCCAACTGGCGCGTAAAGATCATGATCTGCTTCTCTTTGATCCGCGGCTGCAGGAAAGAGGGCATTTTGATTTCGCGCGAGCCGCCACTGCTCTGGACTTTGGCGACGACCGGCCCTTTGCCCCCGCCACTTCCACGCGAGGGCCCACGGTTGCGGCCGCCTCCGATATCGGTCACGCTGGTGGGAAAAAGGCCTTTGTCTTTGAGGGCCGTCAGGGCGCGGGTCTCGTTGTCGGCATCGAGCATGCCCTCAACTTCACGCCCCTTGGCATCCATGGCAACGTATCGGAATTTCGGCATAAGAGTACTCCGTGTTTAACTCATTAAATGTAGTCCCAGAAGGCAGGGGATGCAAGCGCGGAAAAAGAGGAAGATTTACCACGGAGACTCGGAGATTTTGAGAGAGAGAATGTTGCGGGAATTTAAGCTGCGGAGTACCGCATCTGAAATTCCCGCAACCCTTTCTGGAGTAATTCAAAGAGAAAATAAGGAGGATCAATCGAAAAATCATCTCCCACCCTGAACTGTGCCGAAGGACCTCTCAAAATATCCCCTCAAGAAACCGTGGCGTTTATTTGGGTCACGTGTACCCGCGTGACCGAAATAAACGCCACATTTGCATTCTCTCTCTAAATCTCCGCTCCTCCGTGGTAAATATGCTCTCTTTTACCTGGCGCTGACGACGGCGGCGATGACGGCGGCGCCAATGCCGGAGCCGTCTTTGGTCAACTTCAAGCTTATGCCTTTGCCCGCCTTGCCTTCCAGCTCCCGCAGCGCCAATGCCAGATTCCGTCGATAGCCGGGATATTTCTCGAAAAGCGAGCCATCCACCGCCACCGTGACCCGCTTCGCGGAGCGACGCTCAATCCGTGTCATCGCCCCGCCTATCACCGCCGCCGCAATGCGGGCGGAACGCCGGGCCACAATAGAGGCGATTTTACGCAGAGTCCGGTGTTCCGCCGGGGTCAATACCCGTCCAAACAGTTCCAGTGAAAGTTTCCGCACGGCCTCCGGAGAGCCCGCCTCGAGGGTATCCATATGGAACCCATGGAATGACTCCTTGCCGGCAAACACCGGCGGCACACGGCCATTGAACAACTTTTCCTTCCGGATCACCTCAAGCACCACCAGCCGGAAGAGTTGCGGCAGGTATTTCCCGGAAATCATTTTCTCCGAAAGCTGATGCTTGGCATTTCCTGATTCCCGGTCCAATTGGCGGTCATAGGAGGTGGCTGGCAGCGACTTGGAGAAATTTCCGCACTCCATATTGATGATCATCCCCTTGCCGGAATACCCGCCAACCTCTTTCTTGACCCGCCGGGTAGCCACTCGTACGGCAATATTGAACCCGGTTCCCAGAATGACCCCCATGCCGCAATTCGGATCAAGGGCCGCCTGGGCCTGAAGCGTACCCACGGTATCATTGGCCAGGGCCACAATCTTAACGTTGGCCACGCCTTTACGGGCCAGCGCCTGCCTCTGGAGCTCTACCACTTTACGCCCCACCACGCCTTCAGCCGAAAACTCCTTGGTCCATTTGATGAGAATCCCCTCGTCGATCCCCAGCAGTTGCACCGGAAAGCTGAAGGTGTACCCTAGCGAGTAGGCCCCGGCGTGGTCTTTCAGGAATTTCCGGAGATACCCGGCAATGGCGTCAAAGAGCACATCGCCAGAACTGCTGATATGTTCGCGCGCCAGCTTGTACTTCGCCTCAGCCACCACCCGCGGCGCCTTTCCTGCGCCGGGCAGACTGACCAGCATGACCCTGAAATTGGTCCCCCCGAGATCGAGCGCCAGATACTGGCCTTTTTCCCGGCCACTGGCGGCATCGCAAAAGGCCGGCAACATGGCGAGGGAACTTTTCCGGCCGGCGAGGCCGGCATCCATTTCGGCCGTCATGGCCTTTTTGATGCCCCGCATACAGGGGAGCTTCACGTCAAACTGCTTCTCAAGGGTGTCAAGTAACGCTGATTTCATTCTTTATCTCCAAAAAGTTCCTGCGTTTGTACCGAACCCGGGGCGACTTATCACGCAAAATCAAGAGGACTTCACCACTGATTTAAGAAATGGGAGAAATCGAGATTAAGAGTATTTCACGCGAAGCCGCGAAGTCGCCAAGGAAATGCAAATGTTTGGCGATTTGTGTGTCTGGCAGGGTACACCAGCCATCAAAAATCGCCAAACGGGTTTTCTTGAATTCCAAAGAATTTTCGGACGTTTCCGAAATGGTCCGCATATGATCCTGTCAGAACCACGCCTTATCAGGCGCGGCTACGTAGCCGCCGCTGATAAGCGGTGGCCGGATCATGTCTTGCCCATTATCCTGACCTAGCCTGGCAGGAACCAAAAATGAGAGTTTTTCGTATCTGACTCCTTGCCAAAACTTGATAATAGTGGATTCAAGCCCTTGAGCTTCCTCATTCCCCCTGATGTCCGGGGAAAACCCGTTTGGCGATTTTTCATGGATGGCTAGTTACAGGGGAACCTACCGTGCTCAAAGCGCGCCAAGCCAGCCATGACAAATCGCCAAACATTTTGGGTATTTTTGAATTTCTTTCATTTCTTAAATCAGTGGTGAAGTCCTTCTTCACCGAACTTGCCTAACAGGACAAATTTCATCCCCCGCTTGACGTGGACGGCATCATCCGGCATCATGCCGTCCTTCCTGATCTCAAGGCGGGCAGTTAGCTCAATTGGTTAGAGCGTCTGGTTTACACCCAGAAGGTTACAGGTTCGAGTCCTGTACCGCCCACCAGCCTCCCCTCACAGCGCCACATGCAGAGGTTTTGACGGAGCAAAACCCTCCATTTGAGATTTCTCGACCTGTTCCAGTTATAATGGAGGGTTTTGCTCCGTCAAAACCTCTGGCCTACACATCCCGCAAAATCTTCAAGGTCCCGGCGGCGGTGGCTGACCAGGAGAAGCCCCGGGCGAACTCACGCCCTCTTTGAATGCGCTCCTGCCGCTCGGCGGGGGACCACCCTAATACCGTCTGAATTGCCGCAGGCAATGCCATGGGATCGTCCGGATTGAAATAACACGCCACCTCCCCGCCCACCTCGGGAATCGAGGCACATCGGGTCGTCACCACCGGCACCCCCGCCATCAACCCCTCCAATACCGGTAGCCCGAACCCCTCGTAGCGCGAAGGAAACACAAACGCATCGCAGCCCTGATACAGGGCCACTAGCTCAGGCTCCGACAGGCGCTTCAGACGGATCACGCGCGACGGATCCGGGAGCGCCGCCAGCGCTTTAGCCACCTCCGGCTCCCCTAGCCTGGAATTCCCCACAAGGACCAGGTTATGCGGAATGGCAGGCATCAGCTGCCCGAACGCGGTGATCAGGGCCTGCACATTTTTATGGGGATAGGTCGCGGCCACGCAAAGAAGATACGGGCGGTCAGAGGATATCAGCCGACCTAACGACTGGGCGCGAGTCTCCACCGGCAGGGGCACCGCAAAAATAGGGCTTGCCGCCAGATAAACCACATCGATAATACCCGCCTCAGCAGAAGTGTATTTAACAATCTCGCCTCTTGAAAATTTCGAGATCGCAATAATCCGTTTGGCCCGGCGGACTGCCGCCTTAACCAGGATATCGGTCGCCAGCCGGGCAGTAAAGGTCAAGTCGTGCGGAAAGGCCTTATACTGCATGTCCAGGATCGACACCACCTGAGGACAGGCCACCAGCACTGGCGCCGTGTAGCCGGGCGACCAGAGTACCTCCACGCCACTGGCCCGAACCTTCCAGGGTAGTTCCAGCTGCTCACGGAGAATGCGCACCGACCGGTTCATCGCACGGAATTTCAGTTGCACAAAGGTGATCCCCGGAAACGCCGCCAGATCGGCCTTCAAGGTGTCATGATTCTCCAGATTGGTGAACACCACCAGCCGGTCGGCCCCGGCCTGCTCCGCCATGGCCACCAGCGTCTTGCGGAGGTACGTCTCCGTTCCCCCGACTTCGCCGGGGATATAAAACAGCGTGTTCACGCCTATGGTTAAAGGTTTAGCGGTCATAAATACAGGAGTCACAATGCATGGAGGGTTTTGCTCTGTCAAAACCTTTCTAACCGCCGGCGGCGGACAGGGCCTTCTCCTGGCACGTAAATACAAGAAGACTTCACCACTGATTGAAGAAATAAAAGAAATACAGATTCAGCCGAAGAAATCCAAAATGTTGCGGCATTATTAATTCGGGGTGCTCAGTCTATTGGGTTACACGGTAACGCGTTAGGGTCTTCCCCAAATTAAAATCCCGCAACGGTGTTTCGGGTGACATTAAAGAATCATACTGGGATCATACCCTGAGCTTCCTCAATTTCCCCTGATGTCCGGGGAAAACCCGTTTGGCGATTTTTCATGGCTGGCTAGTTACAGGAGAAGCTACTGTGCCCATAGCGCGTTATGCCAGACATGACAAATCGCAAAACATTTTGGGCGTTTCTGGATTTCCCTCATTTCTTCAATCAGTGGTGAAGTCTTCTCTTTATATCAATGCAAGGAGCAGGACAGAGCGGCGCCCTCCATCGCGCTATCACCGGAATAACGATAATAAAATCGTTACTTCCGCAGATATACGGGACGCCACGGCCTCCTTATAATTCTCCTGATGTTGTTCTTCCGATCCCTCAAATATCTGGCGGCAGGGGCAGCCCTGAATATGACGCTCCTGGTGGTGCCGCTCATTTGGTCACCGGGCTTAACCGAGCAAGCCGACCTGCACCCGCCGTCCGCTTTCCACCCTTTGTCCGATCAAGGACTGACCGGACTGATCCAGAGGTTCACCGACGGGAGAGGTCAGGATTGGTTCCGCCTGACGCCGACGTCAGCCACAGCCGGCCATTCCGTGCTGCGCCTGGATTCCACCGCATTCCCCGAAGGCTGCCTCATCGAGTGGTTTTCAACGGAACGCAACGCCTTACGGGTGTGCACCGGAAATGACGAAACCACCGAACTGCCCTTCTGTGGCGCATTGAAGTCGCAAGCCATGCAGATTATCCAGCGCGGCACCTTTCCGCCTGACTGGCTGTCACAGGGAGTCAATCTGGGCGTTTATTCCCTGCCTGGCGCAGGGGTTTTCTTCCGCGTCATCCCCGCGCCTATTAAGGCATACCAGCCGTTTCGTCCTGCGGTCGCCTCCGGCAGCTTGGTCTGGCAAATCGGGGTGTGGCTCAGCTCAGTGTGGGTGGTGGCCGGCCTGATCAGCCGCTATGCCGGTTCGGGCCAAAAACGGTTTGCCCTGCTGGCGCTGGCCTATACATTCCTGCTCGGCTTCCTCTTCTTTGAGCGCCCCTTTGACGGCATGGCGGGGAGTATTGATCACGACGATGATTCCTATTATACCGCCTACACCCAAAACCTCATCAATCATAAAAGCCTGTTTTCCGCCCCCACGGAGTTGAACGTCGGCCGCCCCGTGATCCAGCACAATCACGGATTGCCGGGCACCGCGTTGTTCCTGGCTCCGGCGGTGTGGCTGTATAATGCCTGGGAACACCGGCCCTTCACTTCCCCGATCGATCTGCCCGCCTTGCGCTGGATGCGCCTGGCCAGCGCCACCTATAGCCTGCTGGCCACTGTTTTGCTTTTCCTGGCCGCCCACCAGATTGCCGTTTCAGGCTGGAATGTGCCGGTAGCCGCATTCCTGATTTCGGGAACGTCCCTGGCCAAATGGACGTATCAGCGGAGTATTTTCACCCATTCGATCGAACTCATGCTGCTCTGCGGCATTATTCTGCTGGCGATCTGGAGTAACCGAAGGGGGAGCGCGCCATCCCTGGCGACACCGAATGCCGGCAGGGACGCCGGCATCCACCTGGAGGAAGAAAAAGCCATGGTGAATTGGATGGGGCCTCTTGCGGGAGTCCTGCTGGGCGGACTATGCCTGGTACGCGGAGAATATTTATTAGCCATCCCGATTATCCCATTCCTTTTTAGATTCGGACCCGGGCAACCTCTCCGGGTTCGCGTCATCTTTGCCGGCAGCTTTCTGCTGGCCGTCCTTCCCTTTGTTCTATTCTACCGGCACGCGGTCGGGCAACTGACCACCGGCTACGGTTCTCTGGCCGGCAGTACGCTTGCCCCGCACAGACTGTCAGACTGGTGGAACCTGGATTTCTGGCAGGCCCTGGGCCACAACATCTGGGTCCTGTTTCAGAGTTATTGGGAGTCGGGCGTGATCTTGTTTTTCGGGGTCATCGCACTCCTGACCTTGCCTTCAAAGGGGCCGTCGTCCATGTTGCCAAAGGTCGCAACGGGACTTTTCATGGCCACGTTTCTTCTGGCGACCGCCTTCTTCCCGCTCCCGCTTGGCTCCGAATGGCAACACCGGTATTCACTCAAACTCTACCCATTTGCCCTGCTGGCCATCCTTGCGTGGCGAGCCAGATCACGCCACGTCCGATCTGCCCATCTTGTTTTGGCGGCGGCATTCCTGTTTTCACTGATGCGACAATTCTCCTCCTTTGAGGTCAATCAACGCGAGATCGCCGGGACTGGCATGGATACAGCCAAATGGATCTTCTCTGATGTCCAGTTACTGACCCGGGGATTGAGTGATACGCACTACGCGACCTTACACTGGTCGATGGTCATGATCACAGTGTTCTGGATGGCATTGGCGTTGATTGCCTGGCGGCGCAGCCGCTCTTTCAAATGGTGGCAACCTGTACTGGGGGCGGCGGGCCTGCTCATCATCGGGGCCCTTGCCTGGCGTGCCCCGTTCTGGTTGGTTCAGGAAGGACTGGAGGTTACCTATTTCCAGGGATCTGACTTTCAACAACCGATCTGCCGACGACTGGAGCCCCGTATCTGCTCCGATTACGGGTTCCAATCACCTGCAACCGGCGTGGGCCGCCATGATTACTCCGCCCGGTGGCAAGGCTCGCTGAGGGTCCCTGAAACCGGAACCTACACCTTCTTTGCGGAGAGTGGCGGGGGCCTGCGGATCCGGCTTGGAGACGTCTGGCTTATTGACAACTGGAAAAATTCAGACTGGCGTGGCAGCGGCCGCAAAGTGACCCTGCCACTCAAAGCCGGAGTGTATCCGCTCAAGGTTGAACATGGCGTCCGGAACGGGCCCGGTGCCCTTCGTCTGCGCTGGGATGGCGGCCCCATCCCCGAGGGCTCCATTGTCGGCGCCCCCTATGTGCGACGCCATTAAAACTCAAACACGGTTCCGGCTTCCGGCATCAGCATCTGCTTCAGGTAGGTGCGGCCGCTATTCGTCAGGCTACCGCCCTGGTAATCGATATAAAAAACCTTCAGGGTCCCTCCGTTCGCCACCGTGTTTCCGCCACCTCGATTGTCAATAGAGGCCCCACGGACATCGACGGAAGGGGCTTTGATCAATATGCCCCCTCCCGCCCCGCGGCCCCCATTCCCCCCGTCACCCGCAGGATAACACTCGTTGGCGATCCCTTCCCCCCGACTTCCTCCCTGGCTCTGCCCCGCCACCCAGGGAGATCCGCCGCCGGCCCCATAGCCCGGAGCCCCCGTTTGACCTTGCTGTCCGTTCCCTGCGGCTTTGCCGCACGCCAGAATCATTCCCCGGATTGTAATCGTATTACTGGCGATGAGAGAAATGGAGCCACCCCCGGCATTTCCCGCACCACCTCCTCCGCCACCGGCTGATGATGTAACATAGCGATAGCCGGCGCCACCCCCGCCCCCACCTCCGCCGCCGGACCCCAGGTTCAGCACTTCATTTGTGGTCACATCCCCCTGAAGCCCATTGGTGGCATAGCCGCCTGAGCCGCCGATGCCACCCGTACCTCCATTCCCATTCGCAACCCCGGCGGCACCTGAGGCTCCCGCCACCCCTGCAAAGGGGCCACTCCCGCCCGCGCCTGCGGCACCCGCCGCTCCCATTGAACTATTTACTGAACTTCCATTGCCACCCGCCCCTCCGTAGCCCCCCACATACCCGGCCCCCGTGGCATCCAAGGTGCCGGATATCGTGATGTTGGAGGCCGTGATTTGACTCCACCCATACTGGCCCCCCGAATAGGATTTGATGCTGACGGTCGTGCCGGTGGCGATCGTTACGGTCCCGATATTATAGTGATTACTCGCGATCGTCGCCCCTCCCGCGATCACCCAGTTACTCCCTCCATGGTCGCCACCCCCCAGATCTGTCCAGGCGAACCCCTTCAAGCATGTCACCACCAATGCCACCCCGATGCTCCATCCGATTTTTGTATTCATATGTATTCCTTTATTCTCATTTCCGTCAAAACCTTTCCTGCCGCAGGCGCTGACAGAGCAGCGCCCTCCATTTAAGATTCCACTCCTTATTCACCTGCTTAAATATCCTGCGTAATATTGCATTCCATGGTGGTTACCACCGGGTTCATTGATATTCTGTGGCGACTGCACCGTTTGCCAGGCACCATTCCCGAGTTCATAGGAGGGGTCGCCAAACACTTTGGAAATGGATGGCACAAAGTTCACCATCGGCACCAAATCGATACCGCTGGCACTCCCCTGTCCGAACGAACGGTTCCAATAATTGTCGGCACTTCTCAGACCCAGATAATTTCTACTGATATAGGCCTGCGAACCGAACCCCTGATAGCGGATCCGGTCCCGGATGCCGGGCTCATCCACAAGATCCAGGGCGCGACGGAACGTCATGGTGCCCTGACTGTGTGCCGTCACATCAATGGTCGGCGTGCCGGTGGCGGCAATCCCCCTCAACGCTGCGGCCCCTCTGATGGCCGTGATATCGATCAGCCCAAGCTCGTTCCCAATCGCCTGAATCGCATCCCCCACCATCCACCCATGCGTCCGATTAGCCACTTGAGCCACGACCCCCTCCCCCTTGACGCCACTGACCGTCCGCTTCATGTTCTCCGCATCCGCCATCGTATTGGCCATGCCATTGAAATTGAGCGCCCGGATCCCAGTCCAATGTGACCCCAGATCCGTCCACTGGCCTTCAAGGAAATCACCTGACAAAAAGCTGATGGGAAGTCCCCCCGCCACCAGCACGGCATCCAGCGCCCCATCCACCAACTGGTAGCCGGCAAAACTCCGGGAAAAGGGATTAACCACCTGCGAGCGCTCACGCACGGAATCAGCCGCCAACGTCGTGTAAATCGCCAGCAGGGAACGGGCCGGGGCCACGATCATTTCCTCAAGATGACTGACCACCGTCACCGCGCTCCCTCTCACCGCACTCACCCCCAGGGCCTTGAGTGAAAATGAGTCCGGCCCGGCCTTCGTGATGGGCGACGGGGCGACCCATGTCGCCGGTTTGGCGACCGGCCGCGGCTCACCCGGCAATGCCTCCACCAACGCGGCGGACACCCGGCTGGCCACCGGCGTCACGGCAGAGGCCAGCGCAAAATCAACCAACGCCTCCTTTGAGACCGCCCCTTCCCCAAACGCCTCCACCATATTCCCGCCATACATCGCGGCCCTGAGTGAGCCCTGGACTCCACCCGAGACCGGCGACTGCAGCAGGCCCAGACGCGAGGATGTCCCCGCCTGCACATACTCCCCGAAACTGGCGGGCGACGCCCCGGTACCCGGAGCGGCCATGAAGGTTCCCATCACCCCGCCGGCCGCCATACTGATCGCCGTGTCGCGGAACACCGTCTTGAAGCCCCCGCCCTCCATGGCCGTCCGGGCCCCGGACGCGACCAACGAACCCGTCCCCGACTGGGCCGCCATCTGAGGCCCCATATCAAATCCCGATTGCGCGGCGCCGTAACCGGCGCCATACCCGGCCACCGAAGCCGCCGAATGGATCGCCCATGATTGGGCAAAATCACCGATCGTCCCCTGCGATATCAGCGTGCTGGCCGCCGACGACACGCCCTGGATCATGACCGCCCCTGCCACAAAAGCCCCGTATGAGACGCTGGTTGCGGTCACCCCGACCGTCCCCAGCAGCGCCGCACCCAGCACGCCGCCTGCCCCGCAGGTAACCACGGTGGCCACAATGGCCACCGCCGCCATCGAATATTGCTGTTGCGTCGCTTTACGCTTGTTGCGCAACGCCGTTTCCTTCTGAGACGTGTTCGCAAAGTACTGATCGACACTGGAGGTCCCCATGCGGGTCATCTCGCCGCGCATGCGCTCATCGATCTGCCCCCCGCGCAGGTAATAATCCAGCCACCAGTCCCGCCGGAGATCGTTGGGCCCGACCGTTGCACCTAGCCGCGGAATGGAGGTGACGCCACTCATCAGCATCCGGGTCGCCTCCATCTCATTCACCCCCAGATGTTTGTAGCGCCCCACCATACTCTTGATTTCTTTCTGATGATCCTGCTGGTATTGGCTGACTGCCCGGGCAGCCCGCTCGTTCGCCGCCTGCTGCCTGCGCCGTTCCTCCTCAGCCTGGCGCAGGGCTTCCTCGTACTCCCTCTGTTGTCGCTCGATCTCACGCAGCTGGCCGTACTGCGATATAATCCACTCCCCGACCCGGCTATCGAGTTCCCCGTGATTCCAGCGATACAGCCCATAAGGATCAGAGAACAGGAGCGGATTGTTGCCGGCATAGGTATAAAGATTCAGCCCATCGGCATACCCGGCCGGATCCTGCTGAAAAAACCGGCCCAGTTCAGGAGCGTACACCCGGTTGCGATAGTGCAGCAGCCCTGACTCCTGATCCCACTGCCGGGCGGCAAACGTCCAGATATTTCCCAACCCGCTTCGTGCCAGCGGATTCCCATTTCCATCCAGTACCTGCATCTGGCCAAACAAGGAATATCTGAACTGCTCCACCGGGTGACCGGTCGCATCCGTGATGGCCGCAATATTGGCGCGCCAGTCCCGCAGGTAGTAATAGGCCTGACCCGCGCGCAGCAGCACTACAGGCGTATCAATCGTGTCGGCGAAAAGAGTGCTCTGCCCCCAACTCCCATTCACCTCCTCATCCACCAGCGCTTCACCATCGTAATAATAGGACCAATGCCCCCCTGCCGCGTCCTTACTCACCCGGCGGTTCAGGGCGTCATACGAATAGCGGGCCACGGGTACCCCATTGGAGAAAGCTTCCACCAGCCGCCCACGATAATCATACCGATAGCCGGCCGCTCCCCGGACCGTGAGGTTTCCATTTAAATCGTATTGGAGCGTTTCGGTCCCCACCCGCGTGTACTGATTCCCGGCATTGCTCGACCGACTAACCCGTCCCTCAACCGGATTGGAACTACTCAGCCAGTTGCCCAGCAGGTCATAGTCCAGTGATTCCCCAAAAAGCTCATTCAGCGCCTTCCTGGCTGTTACCCGGTTGGCCGCATCATAGGTGTAGGCCGCCCCTTCCCCGTTACTTTCGGACGACAGCGTGACATTTCCGTCAGGGTCCCGGCTTACTACGGCGTTGTAATCACAGTGACTTCCCTGCTGACGGAGAGTACTTAGCCGTTCCCGCACATCGTAGCCATGCGTTTCAACCACCCCGCTGGCATAGGTCACCGACTGGACGCGGCCATTCGGGGTATAGGCATAGCTCGCGTAGGTGACTGAGCCTGCCGCATTTTTTAGTTCCGTCAGCCGGCGATTCCCGTTAAAAACCCGCCTGACAGAGATCCCTGACGGCATCGTCAGCAGTCCGGGATTCCCGGCTGCATCAAACTGCCGCTGAATCAACCGGCCATTCTGCCACTCCCCGACCACCCGGTTCAACGCATCATAGGTATACGCCACCCGATTATCATCCGCACTGGTCGCTGGATTATTGAAATCCACGGCATTGGTGAGTCGTGACAAGCCATCATGCTGAAACGTTTTAGCAACGCCATTATCCACCCATTCCGCCGTCAGCCGATCCAGCGCATCGTACCGGTTTGATACCACCACTCCATCCGGCTTGAGCGTCCAGGCCAGCCGGGTTCCATACTGGTACCCCCACCGGGTCGACCTCCCGAGTTCATCGGACTGCCACACCTTATTCCCGCAGGTATCGTAAGCGCTCGCGACCGTTCCCCCGTTTGCATTCGTCACGCGGATGGGCCGATTGGCCGCATCGTAGGCCATGAAGGTCCGCGCCTCCGCGGGGGTTCCTTTCGCCTCGACGGTCTCGACCACATTTCCCACGGCGTCATACGCCAGCTCCGAACGAATCCCCCGCCAGTCCACCCGGGCGACCACCCGGTTCAGCACATCGTATTCCGTAATCAGCTGGTCACCTCCATCCATCTGCCGGATGACATTGCCCCACTTATCGAACTCCTGCCGGATGACCCGCCCATTGGGCTGGACAGTGGCCACCGCATGACCCAGGTTGTCGAAGTCAGTGCGGGTGCTGTTTCCGAGCGCATCTACAGCGGTGACCGCCCGACCCAAGGCGTCATAGGTCTGATGCGTCACGAAGCCGCGCGGGTCCTTCCGGCTAATGGCCAGCCCCCGCTCATCATAGGTGGTTTCCTCTATCGTCTCATCACCCGTGCCCCGGGCCGACGTCTCTTTCACCAGTAAGCCCCGTGCATCATAGGCATACTCGTTCACCGCCCCGATTTGATTCCGGTTACTCACCAGGCGATCCGCCACATCATAGAATGTCCAGCTCCGTTGTTCCTCCGGCAGCCCTTCGGCGGCGATCACTTCCTGAACCCGGCCCAGTTCGTCATAATAGGTTACCGTGGAAACGCCACGCGAATTGAGGGACCGGATCGTCTGCCCGGCGGCGTTATAGGTGAGCCGCGTCTGATTTCCGGCGGGATCTGTCACCCGGGTCACATTCCCGAAGGCATTGAACTCAAACCGGGTGACCGCTCCCAGCGGGTCAGTCACGGCGGTAACCGCTCCGACCGCATTCACCTCCTGATACGTGGCTTTCCCGTTGGCGTCCGTCGTCACGACCGGCCGGCTGTTTCCGTTGTAAGCGGTCGTTGTGGCATGGCCCAGGGCGTCTGTTTTCCGGATCAGGTTCCCTTCCGCATCATACTCCAGCCGGGTGTGATGCTGACCGAGTGCCGTAACCAGGGCCTGAAGCCGGTCGCGGTCACGCACGGTCACACGCCCATCGCCATCCAGATCGCCAACGAGTCTCGCTGATACGAGCCGTTGCGCCGGGTCCGAGCCCTCACGCAACTCGTCCTGAGTGCCACGGGTGTCCCCATCGGGATCAGCCCCCAGCGCATAGAGTTCCTGAATCTCCGCCAGACTGAGCGCACGGTGATACATCCGGACTTCATCCAGTCCTCCCGCAAAACAGAGATTGGTCGCCCCCACATCACACCCGATACCCCACGGCAAGGGCGGGTTTTGTCCCATCAAACCCTCCTCCAAAAGGCGCCGACAGAGCGGCGCCCTCCATTCCGATGGAGGGTTTTGCTCCGTCAAAACCGCTTCCCTCAGCACCATCTGGCCATCCACCCAGAGGCTCACATTGCTCCCACTGAACACCGCGACCAATTGAGCCCACTCCCCTGCCGGAAGGGTCACCGGCGCCGACACCACCTCCGGCACATGGCCGGGCAACCTGACCTCAGGCCTACGCCGGGTCAGTTGAAGTCCCACGCCCCCCTGCCGCACGACCACCGCTTGCGTCCCCGTCGCGTTCCCTCCATCCGGCCGGACCCACGCCATGAGCGTCATATTGCTGGAGAGGTCAAGCAAGGATGAGCCGGGGGTTTGAATCCCGCTTGACACCCCGTCACATTCCACGGCCCGCCCCACCCGGCCAATCGTACTGGTGGGTGCCCCGCCACCCAACCACACCCCATCGAGCTGGTTACTGGAACTGTCGACCATCACCAGCCCGTTGGTCTCATCCAGCCGGTACCACGCCGCCAGACCCACCGCGAGCGAATCCTGCATGGCATTGAAATCATTGACGACTTCGACTCCGTCAGCAAACCCATCCCCATCCGTATCTGCCTTCAGGGGATCACAGCCATTATCCGCCTCACCATCCGCATAGCCATCCCCATTCCGATCCACGCCTTGCAGAAAAAGACCAATCGGCATGACCCCGTCATGTCCATCGACCAGGCCATCGCCATCGCTGTCCGGATTGCGGGGGTCAGTGCCCAGCGCCCATTCTTCAAGGTTGCTGAGGCCGTCCTGATCGGGATCGGTCTCGGCATCGGACGAATGGGATGGATCCGACGGATAGGAGGAAGAAAAGCCAAACTGCCGCTCCCAAGAATTCGGCAGCCCATCGCCATCATCGTCGAGGCTGGCGGGCTCGTTCGTGGTAATGGCCAGGGAGTCAATATATCCTGACCCGCTATCGGGCGCCGATACCCGGAACAGCGAGAACTCATTCACCGGATGCGCAAACGGGAGCGCGGCGGCCACACACACTCCATTAAGCCAGAGTGCCCAGCATTGCGTTTCATAATCGGCCTGCACCGTGAACCGCGTCCACGCGGAGGTCGACACCGGCTCCTGGGTGGACACCGGCTCCCAGCCCGACGCCGTGCACACCATGACTTGTCCTGTCCGATTGACAAAGAATCCGGTAGCGGCGCTTGCCCCCACCCTAGGCGGGCTTTCAAGATCGCTTCTCACCGGGCGGGCTTGGAAGTCAATCCAGACCACCGCCTGGCCACCGGCCGCCACCACCCGGGAAACGCTCCCACTAACCGACACCCGTAAGGCCTGTTGACCCGCATAAACACAATTCGTCTGAATCCAGGCGCCGCTCGTGGCACTCGCCACCCACCCCTGCTGACCGGCGAGGCTCCCGTTGGTTATCGCCGGGGCCTCGAACGGCTCCAAAAGAGGAAGCCCATCAAAGTGATTTGAGACCGCCGGATCGAAGCCAAGCCGGGTTTCCGCGCTATCGCCCATCCCATCGCGATCGCTATCGGCATTCTGCGGGTCCGACCCCAGCCGATACTCCTCGTTATTGGCAAGGCCGTCATGGTCCGGATCACCTCCGTCCGCCAAATCAGACCAATCGGACAGATAGAATCGGTCGGATAAGTCCGAGCGATCGGCTGACACCAAAATGGCATCGAGATAGGCCGGCCGCTGCGACGCCTGTTTCACCAGCAGTCCGGAGTATTCACGCGGAGCACTGGCGGCGAATACAAGCCCCGTCGCCACCGGCCAGCCGTCCAGGTAGAGGCTCCATATCCGGTTACTGTAATCCTGACAGGTTGTGAAACGCGTCCAACTGTTGGTCACCAACACCGGGGCGTTCGTCAGCGTCACCCAATGAGTGGAATCCGACACCACGAGCCGACCGTCCCGATCGACATAGAAACCGGCCGTCGTGGCAGGCTCCAGAACCGGCGGGGCGGCTTCAGTACGGAACACCGGGATACTCCGTAAATCGGACCAGACCATCGACTTCCCGCCCGCCGCGAGCGGCTGATAGAGGGACACCGGAGCCATCTGGCCACCCAACTGCAATGCCTGCGTACCGGCATACACCCGGTTCGTGCCGACCGCCGCGCCCGCGGCATTTGTCAGACCCTGCCACCCGTGCTGCCCGGCAAGAAGCCCATTGGTAACGCCAGGCGCCTCAAATGACTCACTGAAGGGGAGGGCCAGATATGAGGCAGCCTGGGTGGGCGACAGCCCACGCGCCTGCTCGGTCCCATCCCCGAGCCCATCCCCATCACTGTCGGGATTGAGGGGATCGAGACCGAGCCGGTATTCGTCGAGATTGGAGAGCCCATCCTGATCGGGATCGGATGAATCCGACATATGAAACGGGTCAAGTCCATGGAGCCACTCCCAGTCATTCGGCATGCCGTCGCCATCACTATCGATGTCTCCCGGCGCCACGGCAGTCACCCGGATATCGTCCAGCCAGGCGTTGGTATAACTGGGGCCTGAAAATCGCGGACCGACACAACTGGTCACCCGGTGCACAAACCCAAGCGACTCAACCACCGGCGTTCCATCCAGACAGAGGCTCCACACTTGATTCGAGAAATCCTGCATCACCGTAAAGCGACTCCAGTTGGTGCCGGTGATCGCGGGCACGTTGGTCAGTTCCAGCCAGTTCGAGCCACTCGCCACCACCGGATAGCCAGCCGCACTGATGTAGAAGGCGGCCGTTGAGGCGGCGTGCAGGGAGGGCCGCGCCGTCCGAAGACGCTGAACAGGGATCACCCTGAAATCGGTCCACGTAGTGACGCCCGGCGCGCCTTTGAGAATCTGGACCAGACGGGCCGCCTCGTTGGTGGTGGCCGTTAAGCTTAACGCCTGGAGCCCTTCACTTGAGCGATTGGTTCGCACCATGGCCCAATCGGGGAGCGTAGCCAACCACCCATGCTGGCCATTCAACTCGCCCAAGCTGATCGCCGGGGCTTCAAATGGTTCAACAAAGGGAACCGTTGCTGTAATGGTGTTATCAGCCTGGGTCGGCGAGGTCTGCAGGGCCCACTCAACCCCATCGCTGAGCCCGTCGCCATCGCTGTCGGAATTGCGCGGATTGAGGCCCATCTGAAATTCCTGGAGATTGGAGAGGCCATCGAAGTCGGGGTCAAAATCCGCTGGATCGGACGGATCCATCGGGTGATACGGATCAAGCCCATGCGCCTGCTCCCACTCATCCGGCAGGCCATCGCCATCCGAGTCGACCGTGAAGCCGGCGGGCGTATTGGTGGACACCGTGATATCGTCGAACCGGGCCTGCTGAAACAAGGCACTGCGTAACTGCAATCGGGACAGTTCCGGAACCCGCGAGGCAAAGGGCAGACTGTGGACCACATTGGTACCGTCAAGCCACAGCCCCCAGCACTGTCCCGCGTAGTCATGGCGGACGGTAAGCCGGGCCATGGCACCCAACTCCAGCGGTGCCGCATTCGTCTGGCAAACCCATCTGCCGGGAATCAAGCTGGCGTCATAGACCATGAGGCGACCGTCCCCATTGAAATAAAACGCCGAAGCCACCCCCGCCGATACCGATGCCGGCGCGCCAGCCAGACGTCGGACGGGAGCCGCACGTAGTTCAATCCATATGACCCCAAGACCATGCGTAGCCAGCGGATGCATGATCAGACTGCCCGAATCAGGATTCGCTCCCAGGGTCAACTCCTGCAGACTGTCCGTAACGGAATGGGTGACCACCCAGGCCACATTGCTCCGGTCCCCGCTCCACCCATTCTGGCCGGCCAGTTCGCCGCAGGTCACAGAGGGGAGTTCAAATGACTCCACGAAGGGAAGCCTGGTATGGTTATTCGCCAAGAGGGGTGACGTTCCGTTCAACAGTTCCGCGCCATCGCCCATTCCGTCGCCATCCGAATCCCCGTTGTCAGGATCCGTACCCGCCTGCCATTCCAACGCCCGCGACAAGCCATCCCCATCTGCGTCACTCTGCCCATCCTGTGGCCATTCGGGATCCAGTCCCCATTCCCGCTCCAGATAGCCGGGCAGCCCATCCCCATCCTCATCCGGATCCTGAAGCACAAAATCGATCCCACTCACAACGCCCGTGACCCGAACCGGATTGAACACATACAGGCCAGACGCCTCCCAGGAGTCACACACGGCGTTCGGGTTTGAATCCCGCCACGCCTCGACCGCCCAATTGGTCTGTTGGCCGTCGACCACCAGATGATACGGCCCGGGCCCGGCTCCATTCGCGACCGCCTCCAGCCCCAAGCCTGACCAGGGACGGGCGATCACCCGGACCCGCCCCGTTTGGACGCCGGAATACCCGATGACCCCGCTGATGGAGGGAGAGAAACGGACCCCGTTCAATTGAAAATCAAACGCCTGCTTCACCTGCCCGATGTTGACAGGACTGTAATCCGCCCAGGCTCCATAATCAGCCCAGGGATAGTCAGCCACCACGCCTTCCTCCATTAACCGCTGGTAATACGGGGCCAGCACTTGCTTGAGCTGTCCCAGATTGACCAGCCCGCCCGGATCGCCAGCCATCAGATTAGTTACTCCTGCCCGAATGGCGTCATTCGCCCCACCGGGTAATTTGGCTTCGAGTTCAGCACCCGCCTGCCCGGCCAGCCAGCACAACTGCCCTCGGATTACAGGCGCATAGTCGTTAGGCAGCACGTTGGTATCCACCACTCCGCGGTACAGCCACCAATCAGGAGCGGCGAGAGCGACGGAGGTTGCAAAGAGCAGAGCATAGAAACAATAAAAGAACGCACGCCTCTTAATGGCGGGAGTTCGCTGGCGCCGACAGAGCGGCGCCCTCCATTGAATATTTCCAGAAATGGAGGGTTTTGCTCTGTCAAAACCTCTTTGTAGCAGGGACGACAGTAAAGAAATTGCACGCCTCATTGCAGGCCCCCTTCCAGCGCCGTCACATCGGCGGCGTCGATGTGCCCGTCTCCATTCACGTCCGAGCGCATCAGGACATCCAGGGAAACATCCGGCAAGGCGTCATTTCGAGTACTTAAACGGTTAAGTGGATCGTAGCCCAGCAAAACGGCCCTGCCGTTGTCGTCAATCACGGCCACCCGATTGCCATTGGGATCGTACCGGAAACGCGTTCGCTGACCCAACGCATCGCGCCGTTCTGTTTCCCGGCCGCACCCGTCATAGGTGATCTCCGAGCGATACCCGGCCGGATCGGTGGTGGCGGTCAGTTCATTGAAAACATTCCACTCATAGGTTGTCCGGTGACCCAGGGGATCTGTCGTCGCCACCCTTCGACCGATGGCATCATAGTCAGTCCGCCAGACCGCACCCTGATAGTCCACCTCCTCCACCGGCTGATTCCGTGAATCATATTCAAAGCGTTTGGTCCTCAACACCGTGCCCCCGGCATTGCGAACGGACTCGGCCACCACATTCCCATTGGCATCGCGCGTAAATTCGGTGATCAGCCCCATGGCATTGCGACTGAAACTCTGGCGGCCCAGCCGGTCGTACCCCCGGGACTCACTGCGGCTTTCGCCATCGGACGCCACGCTCGTCCGGTTCGTCACCCGCCCGGCGGCATCATAGGACACCTGCGTCCGGAGCCCATTGGGCGCCCGTTCCTCAACCAACCGGCCCAGGCCATCATAGCGGTTCTGCTTAAGATTTCCTTCCGGATCCTGCAGGACGATCAGGCGGCCCGCGGCGTCATACTGATGCCGTGTGACACCCCCGCGCCGGTTGATGGCCCGCACCACCCGGCCCAGTGCATCATATTCAACACTGGCGGTCTGCCCCATCGCATCGGTGGTCTGGATCAACCGGTTGAGCGCATCATACCGAAACCGGGTCTGGTTCCCCCGGGCGTCAACACTATTGGTTCTGTTCCCATTGGCATCGTAACCCATGTGCAGTGCCTGGCCCAACGGGTTCCACTCCGCCACCACCCGGCCGGCATAGTCCACCTCGTACCGGGTCCGGCGGGCATCGGCTCTCCCGGCACCAACGGTCTTGAGCACCTGCCGCCCCAGCCCGTCATAGCCATAGGTGATGACCAACCCTGAGGGCAGCCCTTCCCGGACTTTATTCCCTGCGGGGTCGTAAGCGAGATACAAGGTGTTTGAAGCCGGGTCACTGATCGCAACCGGTCGATTCAGGACGTCATACTCATACCCGGTCCGCCCGCCTCTCCGGTCGGTTTCCCCTGTCACATTTCCGGCCGCATCCAGGGTTCTGCAGGTCTGATACCCGCCGGCATCCACAGTGTTGGTCAGACGCCCCAGACGGTCATACTCAAACAGGGACACGGCTCCATCCGGTGACTGGACCCGCACGGGATGATCGCCGGCATCCAGTTGCCGGCTTTCCGCGCCCCCCAGCGCATCCACGGTGTTAGTCACCCGCCCCAGCAGATCCACCTCATACCGGGTGGTCGCACCGGCCTCATCCGTGCGGGTCCGCATCTGGCCATAGACGTCATAACTGAAGCGTTCCATCGCGCCCAGGGCGTCCACCCGGGCCAGCACATGGCCGCGCGGGTCATACTGCGTCCGGGTCACGCCGCCTGCCGCATCACGTTCCTCGATCGGGCGGTCCATGACATCATAGGCTTGGCAGGTCACCGCCCCGCAGGCACCGGTAATGGCCAGCAGATTTCCCACCGGGTCAAACGCACGACCGGTTCTGGACAGGGCGGAACCGGGCCTTCCTGAAAGGGTGGACATCACCGCCCGCCCCAATGGATCATAGACCGTGGAGGCGCTTACGGAGGCAACAAGGCCGACCCCTGAGACTTTGTTGGTGACCCGGTTGGCGGCATCATATTCATAACGGGTGGCCACTCCCCGCGGATCGGTCTCGCTGATTTTGTTATCACGCAGGTCATACTCAAAGACGACGCTATGCCCAAGCGCATCGGTCGTGCGGATCAAGCGTCCATAGGCATCGTATCGCGAGGTGGTCACGCCCCCTCTCTGATCACGTAGTTTCCAGAGCTTGCCGCGCCCGTCCAGCGATTGCGTGATGTGGAAGCCGAGCGCATCGACGGTATTCGTCACGCGGCCTGCGGCGTCATAATAAAAGGTTTTGGGCACTCCCAGCGCATTGGTCTCACTGGTGACATGGCCCTCTTCGTCATAGGTGTTACGGGTACTGTGCCCCAGCGGGTTGACCCGGGCTGTCAGCCGCCCCAGGGGATCATAAAGGCAGGAACTGACCCGGGCATCCGGGCGGCCAAACCCCTCTACCTGGCGTATCAACCTGCCTGCGGCATCCCACTCATACCCGCTGACGGCCCCTCCACTTACGACCTCACGAACCTTATTCCCGCACCGGTCGTAGGCGACCTGATGCTTCGTCCCGTCCGGATCATCCGTTGCCACCAGCCGCCGGTGCCGGTCATACGTGAAAGTCGTGCGGTGGCCATGCGGATCCACAGAGGCGACTTTGAGTCCTCGGGGATCATACTCGAACCGGTTCGTCGCCAGCCCGCCTTTGATTTCCATGACCACCCGATCCGCACTGTCATAGACGGACGAGCTCCATTCGATCCATTTCCCCGTGGCATCCACGAGGCAGGAATTCGTGAGGTTTCCGCAGGCGTCATAGCCCTGGTGCCGGACATTGCCGAGCGGATCCGTCTCAGCGAGAATCTGCCCGGCCGCATTATAACGGAAGAGCGTGGTCCGGGCATCGCGCCGGCCAACACCCACGGTTTGATTCGTGATCCGGTTCAGCGCATCACAGGCATAGGCGATCGTCAGCCGCTCGGGGCGATCCGCTTCAGGACACCTGGGATAGCCCGCCCACTGATAGGTCTCCATCGATTTGTTTCCCTGCACATCGTATGTGGTCGTCACCCGGTTCCCCGCCGGGTCAACGGCGAGGATGGGGTTGTTGTTGCGATCATACACACAGGATGACCCGACGCCCCGCCGGTCAAAGGTGGCAATACCATTTCCCCGCTCATCCCGAATGGTCTCACGGGTCTGCCCCAGTGCATCCGTGAGCCGCCAGGGATAGCCATTTTCATCATACTCGGTCACCGTCTGCCCGCCCAACCGGTCCGTTAGGCAGAGGGGACGTCCGTCGGCATCATATTCGATGGTCTCCGCCCGGCCGTACGGATCCAGGTGTGCGATTTCCAAGTTGCGACCATCCACCTGCCGGCCTTCCGCAGCCTCCTCGAGGGTTCCTGCGGCATGGATGATATTGGTGAGGCAGCCGTTCCGGTCATACTGATACCGCGTTTCAATTCCGGCCTCATCCCGTTCGGACAACTTCCAACCGCCCGCATTAAACGTGGCATGGCGGCGCCCTCCGTCCGGCGCGGTCACCCGGGTGCAATTCCCGTAGGCATCCGCCTCGTACACCGTTTCAAAGCCCCGCCGGTTCCGGCTTTTGACGACATTCAGGCCGTTCTCATCATACGCGGTATCTTCCACAGCCCCGTCCGCATCCGTGGTCCGGACCACGTTTCCATAGCGGTCATACGCCATCGTGGAGATATTCCCCGCCGCATCGGTCGTCCGGATCAATCGCCCGCAGGCATCATAGTCCATCGTCGTTACCCGGCCGGCCGGATCCCAGGTCCGGACCGGCTGATTGAATACGAGATCATAGTCATACCGGCGCGTGTGATTTTCGGGATCCGTCCAGGCGACCAGATTGTTACGACCGTCATAGGCAAACTGCTGGGCGCAACCGCCCCGGTCACTGGACACCAGATTGTGCGACATATCGTAGAAGTAGAGCCAATCCAGCGGATCCCGCCCGGGATCAAAATGCCGGTAGGCCACTTTCAAGGTGAACCCATCCAGCCACACGGGCACGGCATTCGTAGATCCGGCGGGGAGGGTGATCTTTGCCGTCAGGTTGCTCACATCGGCCCAGGTCCATTTGCTCCTCGCGCGGGTGATATCAAACACCACCCAGGCGGCGTTACTTGACACCCAATTGGTGGTGGCCATCCCGACCACGGATAAACAGACCGGGTTCGTCGCCATTCCTTTTACAGAAATGACCACCTTGACAATGTCATTACTCAGCCCCGGCACCGCAAACCCCCACCCCGATACGGCGAGGGCGCTATTGGTTCTCAGGGCCGGATTATACGCCATCCATCCGTCCGCGCCACCCAGCGCGCTTTCAATGTTTTTCCAGACTGAAGTATCCAGCGAGGAAACATTGGCGGCGGGATGCTGGGCGACTAAATTGATCCCGTCACTTTCGCCATACGTCAGCTCCCCCTCGCGGACATAGACCTGACTGATATCATTGGAGGAGTTATACACGACGCCCTGGATGCTTTTTGAGCCGGGTCGCCAGGAATAGGTTGTACCCTTGAGATAGAGATAATCCACCTCATTGGACAGGCCTTCCGCCCTTTCCCCGTCCCAGTAGCGACAGACCCGGTCGGGCGTACTATTGGTGGTGTAATACGCAAGAGTGACGGCATGTCCCACGGGATCCGTCCGGCGCACCAGATTATGGCGCAAGGTCACCGCCCCTTCCGTGTCGGCATACTCATACCGCGTGACCGCCCCCAATACATTGGTAACCGCCACCAGATCATCCCCGCGATAGGCATAGCCGACAGACCGTCCCAAATGGTCGGACAGCCCCGTAATCCGCGCGTCCGGCAGCCCATTCTCATAGCTGAACGTAATGGATTGCCGCAAATCATCCGCCATGCGGAGCAGCCGCCCGGCCTCATCATAGTGAAAGGCCAACGTATTTCCGCTGGCATCCGTTTTGCGCAACAAACGGCCATCCAATGCAAACGCCAGTCGCGTCCGGTTCTTGTTGTTGATCCAGTACTCGTTATTGGTTTTAACCAGCTCAAAGGTGGAGCCGGGCAGATACTTATACTCGCCTCCGGCATTCCGGGTGTAGGTAATGCCCAGATGAAAGGTGTCAACAATCACATCCATGGGCACATTCTGGGTATAAGCGCCCAGTTCCAGCCGGGCCTGAACGGCATTGACATCGGCCCAGGTCCATGACGCCCGGTCGGCGGTGATATTCACATAATCAAAATCATAGGCCCGGTGGCCCCATCCGACCGAGGCCGCACCTCCTGCGGAGAGATTCAACGAGACACCGTATTGCGGATGATCCGAGTCATAAGCGGTTGCCCCGATTGAGGCCAGATCGACCTGCAGGATGGTGGAGGGCCCGGCCGGCGGGGAAAATGTCCAGCCGCCGACCACCAACGGTTGCAGGGAGGCGATGGGCCCATAGTAATGGGCCACATTCCCATATCCACCAATGGCATCAGGTGCGCCGGTCGCTTGGGTTCCCTGGCTCCAGGAAGAGGCATTGAGACAGACCCGGGCATACGCGCTGGTATAAGAGACGTCCGGCATGATGGGGATGGTTCCATCCGGAGTCACATAGTGGATCACCAAATCACCGGGAAATTCCAGGTGTTCCCCCTGGTTCCAGTCCCAGCCGTAGCCAAACACGCCACCGGCTTCCCGCCGGCTCCGGTAATTACGGCAGACCTCGAGATTCAAGCCACGCGATTTGATCCGGATATCCGGCGCCTCGCGCTGAACGAATTCACCGGTGGCCATCTCCACGGGAATCCCGGAGAACCGTTTGATCACCACCGCCGAGGGGGCCGCCTGCGGGGCGGCATGGAGAGGGAGGCAAAAAGAAAGCCAACAGGCAAAAAGAAAGCCGCCTGCTTTGACCCGGCGCCAAATGGAGGGTTTTGTCCCGCACGCGCGATCAAACGCTTTGATAAAGGGCCTCACCGACCGACCCCGTTTGTATAGGGGCCCATTCCCAGATCGCCCTGGGGAGGCAGATGCTGGATAACGGCACGCTGGATGGTGGCTTCACCGCTGATCACCAGATTGGTGATGGCCAACGTACTGCTGCTTAAGGTCCCATTCACGGACAGATTGGTTTTCACCACCATACTGCCCTCCACGGTCAGTTCGCCGGCGGGCGACGTCCAGATCATGCCCATCAGCCCTAGCCCGACCATTAGCCCCACCCGATCCATGTTATTTTTCACTTTTTGCTCCTTCGTTAACCCGGCGCCGACAGAGCGGCGCCCTCCTTTTAGATTTCACTCCCTATCCTGCCTAATGGAGGGTTTTGCTCAGTCAAAACCTCTTGTCATGGCTGAACCCGAACTGAGCCCAACGGACACACCGTCACGTCATGGATCCCCAACACCAGCGCTGGCTCATCAAAAAGGGTCACCCCGCTTAACTGGATCACATCATGGGAATAACTCGCTTCGGAAGCCGCTCGGAGTGAACGTTTGGGGCCATGCCCACCTGATACCAACGGGGCGTATCCGTCATACCCATCTGCACCGGCATCAGAATCGGCGTAGAGCATGATGACGGAGGAACCCCCGGATAGCGGGTCGGTGCCACGGCTTATCTCGGCACCATCCGGAACCCCATCGGAGTCAGAATCCGGGGACTGAGGATCTGTTTGATAAATCAAGGTTTCACGGGCATCCGCCAGCCCATCCTGATCAGTATCAAGATCCGCATTCCCGGCCTGATAAAAACAGAGGCGGGCATCCGGGTTAGTTAAATCCGTCCATACCAACGCAGGACTGCCTGCCGCAGGGAGGCCCGCCTCGCGAAGACCCCACCGGCCGCTCTGGAGATTGGTGGATACATAGATATCCAGCCGGTTTGAAAACGTGGTGGGATAATCAATCTGAAGACGGATCGCCCCGCCTGCTGGCGCGAGCAGGGAAAGGACAATATTGGAGTCGGCGGCTTCAGGGCGGTCCCCCGCCGTCACCTCGCCAATGGCGAGCCAGCCGCCACACAGCCCGCATACTGCTATTTCGAAAACGCGATTCCGCCTCACCCAACCACCTCCTTGCGCCACAGCTTAAAGATAGCTTCGTATAGCTATCTATTAGATGAGCGCGTTTTAGCTTTTATTAGCTAAATGCGCAAGGAGTTATTTAGATTTTATTTAGAAACTCTTCTCACAGCCTCTGCACCGTCTGGCCACCCTCGACCATGATGACCTGGCCGGTGGAATAGGCCAGATCGCCGCGGGCCAGCATGGCCGCGGCGCGGCCGACGTCGGCCGGGACGCCCCAGCGGGCTTGCAGGAGCAGCCCCTCGCCGATCAGCTTGTCGTACTTGGTCGTCACACCGGAGGTCATATCGGTTTTGATAATGCCGGGCCGGATTTCAAAGACGGGCAGATCGTATTCACCCAGCCGGGCGGCAAATAGCTTGGTGGCCATACTGACGCCGGCCTTGGTAATGCAATAATCGCCACGATTGACCGACGCCACCGCGGCGGAAATGGAGGAGACATTGATAATGCACCCGGTAAACGCGGCACTGGCCTGCTTCTGTTCGATCATCCAGTTCGCCACCGCCTGGGTCAGGAAATAGGGCCCCTGCAGATTGATGCGGATCAGCCGCTCGAAACTTTCCTCGGTCGCTTCAAGGATATCCGCCCGCACGGACGGCGCCACCCCGGCATTGTTCACCAGGACATTCAGCCGGCCGAAATGCCGCCGGACTTCAGCCACCAGGTTTTCCCGGTCAGCCTTGAGGCTGACATCCGCTTTGACATACAGGATTTCCCGACCCGTTTCCCGCAGCGGAGCCAGGACCCCTGTTACCTCGGATGCGGCACGCATCCCGCACACACATAAGTCAAACCCATCCCGTGCCAGAGCCTGGGCGACTCCCATCCCGATCCCCCGGCTTCCGCCGGTCACCAACGCTACTTTGCTCATGCCTTAAGCTCCGGAATCGTCACCCAGGCCCGCTTGGACCATGATTCGATCCCCTTCTCGGCCAGTTGCACACCCTTGGCGCCTTCCAGCAAGGTCCAACGGAAGGGCTCATCCTTGACGACATGGCGCAGGAACAGTTCCCATTGAACCTTGAACGCATTGTCGTACTCGCGCTGTTCCGGCAGCTTCTGCCAACCATCCTGGAAGTTGATCGGCTGTGGGATGTCGGGATTCCAGACGGCGCGCGGGGTGGCCCCGTAGGACTGAATCACCACATCGCGTAACCCGGCCACCGCCGACCCCAGCGTGCCATCCACCTGCAACGTGAGCAGGTCGTCGCGTCGCACGCGCGTGCACCAGGAGGAATTGAACTGCGCCAGGATATCGCCCGCCAGCTCGAAGGTGGCATAGGCTGAATCATCGGCCGTACAGGTATACGGCTTGCCCGCTTCGTCATACCTCGTCTCAATGTGCGTCGCCCCGCGGCAGGATACCGCCTGAACTGCGCCGAAGACATCATCCAGCACATACCGCCAGTGGCAGAGCATGTCCACGATCATCCCGCCGCCATCTTCCTTGCGGTAATTCCAGGAGGGACGCTGAAGCGGAATGGTATCTCCCTCGAACACCCAGTACCCGAACTCACCGCGCACGGAAAGAATCTTCCCGAAGAAGCCGCGATGGATGAGTTCCTTCAACTTCATCAGGCCAGGTAGCCACAACTTATCCTGAACCACCCCGTTCTTGACCCCCGCTTTTTTGGCAAGGGTATAAAGTTCATAGGCCGCTTCGACCGAAACCGCCGTAGGCTTTTCGCAATAGATGTGCTTGCCGGCCTTGATTGCCTGCTTCACGGCCTGGGCACGCCGGTCCGTGGTCTGCGCATCAAAATAGATGATATTATGCTTATCCGCCATCACCTCATCCAGGTTGGTCGTCCAGCGGAGAGGCAGGCCGGCCCGCTTGACCAGTTGCTGCAACTTGACTGAATTGCGTCCGACCAGGACGGGATCGGGCATGATAAATTCAGAGTCACTGATTTTGACCCCACCCTGTTTGATGATGGCGCAAATTGAGCGCAACAGGTGCTGGTTGGTCCCCATGCGCCCCGTCACCCCGTTCATGATAATCCCGACATTATGTATTTTTATATCACTCATGATGTTCTCCTTTAGTTGCAATTCAATGCACCTTTACGGATGCGGCAAGGACGAGGGCGTCCCTCGTCAATTGCTCAATTTTGCCCCACTCCTTGCCTGCGATCAGTTTCTTCTCCACAATCCAGGACCCGCCGATGGCGGCGACGCAAGGGCGTTCCAGATAACTACGCATGTTGTCCAGGCCGATGCCGCCCGTGGGCAGGAACTTCACACCGGTGTGACCATACGGCCCTTCCAGCGCCTTAAGCATGGTCACCCCGCCGGCGGCCTCCGCCGGAAAGAATTTCAGGATCCGGCAATTCAAGGCCAGCGCCTGCTCCACCTCGGAGGGGGTCATCACGCCCGGGAACATCATGATCCCGGCCTGGGCGGCCGCGGTTACCACGGTCTCGTTAAACCCGGGGGCCAGGGCATAGGTGGCTCCGGCATCCTTGGCGCGCTTCAACTGATCCACGCCCAGGACCGTTCCCGCACCCAGCAGGATTTCCGGGAAGCGTCTGGCAATTCGGCGGATCGACGCTTCTGCCGCCGCCGTACGGAACGTGATCTCCATGATATCCAGCCCCGCCTTGAGCAGGGCTTCGGCCAGGGGTTCGGCCTGTTCCTCATGATCCAATACGATCACCGGGACGATCCGTTTACTGGTAATGCGATCCAACATCGTTTTTTCGTTCATAGTGGTTTCTCCGTGCATTGCGGGGTGGCACCCGCCGGCAGCGGGGGCGCCTCGACCCCGGCTTTCGGCAGCGTGCCCGCCAGTTCCTGTTTCCAATGGGCCACGTCACCTGCTGGCCCGTAAGTATAGATCATTTTCAACGGGGTTGAGCCCAGGTTTGAGATCTGATGAAACACGCCACTGGGGATGTAGGCCGCCTGGCCCGCGGTCAGGATCTGTCGCTCAGCCCCGAGGCACATCTCCGCCTGACCCTCAAGTACGAAATAGACCTCTTCCTGCTCCTGATTGTGCCAGGGCACCTGTCCGCCCTGGGGATCCAGGGTGACGAATCCAACGGCAAAGGCTTTGGCCTGGATGGGGGAAACCCCTCCCACCAGATTCTGGGTCCGTCGCCGGGCCGGATAACGCCGGCCTTCAATCTTACTCAAGTCTGCTACGATCATGGGGTGTGTCCTTTGTTCTGTGTTAAAAAAAGGTGAGATACGGTTTACGATCAATGAGCCGCTGCACATAGAGGGCCGCCTCACGCGCATGGTAATCGCCCCACATGCTCGACTCCCCGCAGGGCACCTTCTGTCCACGCGGAATCGCATCCCAGCCATTGGGCCGGTGATACACGGAATGCAGGACCAGGCCCTGATGTCTGGCCGCCGTGCTCAGATACGGTTCACTGAGCAAGGTGTCGAGAACCGTCAGGCCGGCTTGAGAGTAGAGAGCAGAGAGTCGTGAGTCGTGACTCTTTAAATACGCACCCAACCTCATCAGTCCCTGCGCCGCGATGGCGGCCGCCGAGCTGTCGACTGGTTCATGCGCATTGAAGGGATCAGCGGAACGACTCAAATAATGGCCCATCTGGCTCAAGCCCGGCGCTCCGGTATCCCAATAGGGAATGCCGTCAGTGGGGGTATTTTCGAGATAGAAGTCCGCCGTGGCACAGGCCGCCTTCAGGAACAGGGCCTCGATCTCCTTACGTCCTCCCAGTGGTTTCAGTTCAGCGTCCGGCCGGGTCGCCAGGAATTCCAGTTGCTCGGCGTACCCGCAGAGAATCCAGGCCAGGCCGCGCGTCCAGGTCGAAAAGGGCGAATAGCCCTGCTGGGAGTTGGGGCAACGGAAACACCCGTCATTCAGATTGAATACCCCCTCGTGGGCGACCCGTCCGCGAACATCATAGGCATCGCGCCCCTCCCCGTAAAATACCACGTAGCGGGCAGTGGTACGGGCATGCTGGATCACGCGCTCCAACAGCGAGGTTTTTACGTCATTCTCCCCCATCAGGGCGTGACCCAGCTGATGACTCACCGCCAGGGCGCGCAGGGAACGGATCGTGTCGGCAAACAGTGAATGCGGGCCGTTAAAGGAGTAGATGTATCCGCCCTCCTTGAGCGACGTCCAGCGCCGGGCCTGCACGGCTCCCGACACTTTCATCGCCAGTTCATAGTAGGCCTGTTCCCAGGGGGTCGCCTCAATCCGGCCTTCAGCGGCCAACCGCAGGAGATGCCCGTAGGTACTGACATTGTTAAAGCCGTGGTCGTGGACCCCGAAATGCGTCAGGTGCGGCGCCATCCGCTCCACGGTTTGCTTCCGGCCAAGGTCGAGGAAGGCCGTATCCCCGGTGGCATCAAATTGAATCAACGCCGCGCCGTACTGAAAGCCCTGGGTCCATTCCGTCCAGCCGCGCGAGGTGTAGCGGCCCTGCCGGGTAAACACCGGCGCCCCCTTGGAGTCATCGTAGTCCTTCTCGATCCGGCGGATCTTGTCGCCCGATAACGCCCAGAAGCGCTGCAGCTTAGGCTGAAGTTTCGCTGCCGACAGGGTCTTGTTAATCTTGATCATACTAGAACCGCTTTCCTTTCTTCAGGTGCAGAATCAGAATCTGACAGTCTTCAATGACTTCATAAGAATGTTCGAGAATGGCATCAAATTGGACACATTCACCGGCCTTGATCACGGGCTGTTCGTGGGGCAATTGAACCCGGATCCGGCCGCGCAAGACCCAGCACACCTCAAGATCATCATGATGGATTTCCGGATTGGACACCTGTCCCCCCGCCCGGGCCTCGCCCAACAACGCCCGGATATTCCCGTATTTAATTTCCCGGAAGGAAAAGGCCCCCGAGCGGTGACTTGATTCCGTTGCGCGGTGCGAGGTGCGCGATTCGGCGAGCAACAGCAGATCCGTGGTATTCATGCCGAAGGCCCGGCTCAGACTGAACAGCGTGGTCAGTTCGGCGGACGTCTGATTCCGCTCCAGTTTGGAGATCACCGCCGGGGACACGCCGGTTTTTGAGGATAATTCATCAATGGTCCATCCTTCCCGCTTGCGTAACTCGCGCAGGATCTCAAAATCGAACATCTTCGCGAGCGGCTCAGACGTTTTTTTATTTTTTGGTGTCGCCATAAATATTCCCAGAGAATAAATATAGGCGGAATATATATCTTCAGGGAATATTCGTCAAATGTCTTTTTAAATGGAGGGCGCGGCTCCGTCAGCGCCGGGCACAAAGCTAGCCATTACCGAGTAGGCAGTGCCTTCAGCCACTGTTTCAGGGTGGCCGCCTCAGCGGGAAGCAGTGCCGGGTCGTCATCGGGCACAAACTCCAGCATCGCGAAGCAGTCACCGGGAACCGTGGTGGCAAGGGCGAGGTAGCGAGACCAGCGATCGGCGCCTGCCGCCAAGGGCAGGCGGTGGGCGGCATCCGGCCACCAGTGGAAGACGTGCAGGTGGGCCAGCTGCGGCAAGACCTGCGTCAAGCTGGCTAATGCCTCTTTGACGCCATTACCGACACGCGGTTGCCAATAGGTCTTGAAATTATCATGCCCGACCGCGGCCAGATAGGTGGTCGTGGAGAGATCGGTGTCCGTCAGCGTCCCTCCGTGGTATTCGCTGGCCACAACGATGCCGGCGTGAGCCGCCATCCCGGCGATCCGGCGGCTATCCGCCACAATGCCGGCACGGGTGGCCGCATCCGTCTCCGTAGAGCCCTTCGGTCCCGCCCAGATGCGGATGACCGGAGCCCCGAGGACGCGGGCGGTTTCAAGGACAGACTCAAACGACAGGCCTGCGGCTTCCGAAGCACCCGCACGGTAATAGGACCCATAGGCCGCCACGGTCAAGCCGGCATCGGATGTCAGCCGCCGCACCTCAGCGGCCTGCGCGAGATTCCCATGCGGCACATGCACATCGCCGCCCCACTCGATCCCCGCCAACCCGGCCGCCGCCGAGGCGTCAACCACCTGACGCGGGGTCAGCTTGCGGAACGTGATGGAGACCAGACCGGGACGGATCTTTCTCATGCGAGCAGGGCCGCTTTCTCACGGGTGACCTGCCAGGCGAGCGGCTGCCCCGCACAGAACCGGTCGAGTTCTTCAATCATATAGCGGCCCATCCGGCGGCATTCGTTGTCCATGGACCCCGCAATATGGGGGGTCAGGAAAACGTTGGGAAGCGTGTAAAGGGGAGAGTCCGCCACCGGCGGCTCAGGATAGGTGACATCCAGTACCGCGAACAGATCGGGCCGCCGTTGCAAAACCTCAATCATTTCGGCCTCACGCACGACCGCGCCCCGCGCCGTATTTACAAAGGTGGCCCCCGGCTTCATGGACGCCAGCAGATCACCCGTGATCAACCCTTCGGTCTCCTTGAGCCAGGGGGTATGAAGCGATACCACGTCCGATTCCCTGAAGAGCACCTCGAGCGGGACCAGCGTGACCCCCAGCCGAGCCGCCTCCTCATGCTTGGCAAAGGGATCGTAGGCCAGCACCTTGACATCGAAGGGGCGGAGCCGCTCGCGGACCAGCCGGGCAATCATCCCCAAGGATACCAACCCCACGGTGGTGCCGTAAGCGCCGGGCACCGTCCGGTCCCCTGAGGCACGGGGATTCGCGCAGTAGGCGCGATTCAAGCGAAACGCCTGCTTCAAACTGAACAGGATCGCCGCCAGGGTGAATTCCGCGACGGGCACGGCATTGGCGCCCCAGGCGCTGCTCAACAGAATCTGGCGCTGCCAGAACGGCTCGGTCACGAATCCCTTGACGGAGCCCGCCGCATAGAACACGGCCTTGAGCCGGGGGGCTGCGGCGAGGAACGGCTCGTCAAGCAAGGCCATTCCCCAGCTTGAGAAAATAAGGTCGGTTTGGCGTAGCACCTCCGGGTGCTCCAGAATGGTTTTGGCATTATAAGGAGGCGCCAGGAGCGTCACCCGCGCGGCAATGTCACGCTGTTCCTCCGGGCCATAGACCTTTTCAAAAATCCCGTCCCCGAGAATATACACCGCATTCATGCGTTCAGAACTCATCCCGCTCCCAAATTTATGGTATCGCCCTTGGCCAGATACTGGCCGGGTTATTTTTTTAAAAGGTCTCTAATTTCGACCAGAAGTTTGGCCTCGGCGGTCGGTTCGGCCGGGAGGGCCGCCTTGGCGGCTTCCTTCTTATGCATGGCATTCAACCCCTTGATCATCAGGAAGATGGCGAAGGCCACGATCACAAAATCAATGACCGTATTGATGAACAGGCCATAATTAATGGTGGCCACCCCGGCCGCCTTGGCCTCGAGCAGGGTCTTGAAGGGCCCCTTGTCCGGATCCAAGGCGACAAACAGGTTGGAGAAATCCACACCGCCCATGAGTTTTCCGATGGGCGGCATCAGCACGTCGGTGACCAGGGACGAGACAATCTTGCCGAATGCCCCGCCGATGATGATCCCGATGGCCATATCCATCACATTGCCCTTCATCGCAAACTGCTTGAACTCCTGTATCATGCTCATACGGACCTCCTTTGGTTTAGCGCTTCCTCACACACCTTACTCCACGGGCATCTGGCCGGGCCGCAGATGCTTGACCTTCCAGGGCAGCCCGAAGTGATTGAGCTCTTCCATGAAGGGATCCGGATTGAACTGCTCCACATTGAAGACGCCAGCATCGCACCAGGCGCCCGTGACCACCAGCCGCGCCCCGATGGCGGCCGGCACCCCGGTGGTGTAGGAAATGGCCTGCGATTTGACTTCCTTCCAGCACTGGGCATGGTCGCAGACATTATAGATGTAGATCTTCCGTTTCTTCCCGTCCTTAACCCCCTCCATCATGCAACCGATATTGGTCTTCCCCGTGTAGTTCTTGCCCAGGGAGGAGGGCTCCGGCAGAATCGCCTTGAGGAATTTCAGCGGCACTACCGGCTTGCCCTCATACATCACGGGATCGATCCGGGTCATCCCGACATTCTCCAGCACGCGCAGATGCGTCAGGTACTGTTCACCAAACGTCATCCAGAACCGGATGCGCTTGAGTCCCTTGACGTTCCGGACCAGGGATTCCAGCTCCTCGTGATACATCAGGTACATTTCCTTCGGGCCCACCTCGGGAAAGTTGAATGTCTGGTGAACCGACAGCGGATCGGTCTCTTTCCATTTTCCATTCTCCCAGTACTTGCCGCGCGCGGTAATCTCACGGATATTGATCTCGGGATTGAAGTTGGTGGCAAAGGCCTTGCCATGGGAACCGGCGTTGCAGTCGAGAATATCCACCGTATGAATTTCATCGAAATAATGTTTCAGGGCATAGGCGATGAAGATGTTGGAGACGCCGGGATCGAAGCCACACCCCAGAACGGCCAGCAAGCCCCGTTCACGGAACGTCCGATGATACTTCCACTGCCACTTGTACTCGAACTTCGCCTTGTCCGGCGGCTCATAGTTGGCGGTGTCCAGATAATCCACCCCGGTCGCCAGACAGGCCTCCATGATGGACAGGTCCTGGTAAGGAAGCGCCACATTGATCAGGATATCGGGATTGAACTTCTTGATGAGGCGCACCACCTCGAGGGGCTTGTCGGCATCCACCTTGGCCGTCTTGATATCCGCCTTCAGCTGGGAGGCAATCACCTTGCACTTTTCCTCCGTGCGGCTGGCCAGACAGATCTCGTCAAAGATCTCAGGCATTTGCGCACACTTGTGAGTCACCACGCCGCCCACCCCACCCGCGCCGATAATCAGAACTTTGCTCATAACCATGCTCTCCCGAATAACCTGAATTGTGCCTCATTAAATAACAGGGTTGATACTAGCGACTCGCCTGAAGAAGGTCAAATGATGGAAATACTATCCCATCAGGGATCTCCTGAGGGGATAATAAGGGGTTGCCTGATTGCGGAAAGGGCCCCACAGCGTATCTTGTTGATCAGTCAATGAAGGAGTCCTCAATCATGGAATTGCCCGAACAAGAAAGCCCGGAGGAAATTTTTCGTCTGCTCCGGCCTGACCTCCTGGCCATCATCGCGGATTCTGTACGCGACCGGCTCTTCCTGCTCCAGGTTGAGCCTGATGAAGACTTCCGATTCCTCTGCGTCAACGAAGCCTTCCTGCTGGGAACCGGGCTCAATGAGGACCAGGTGATCGGTAAGTTCCTGCAGGAGGTCACTCCCTCACCCTTCCATTCCTTTGTGAAATCCAAATTCCAGGAGGCGATCCGGGATAACACCACGGTCATCTGGACGGAACAGGCCACCACCCTGCAGGGACCGCATGAGGGGGAGGTCGCCGTGAGCCCCATCACGGATGAATCCGGAAAAATCGTCCAGCTGGCGGGGGTCATCCGGGACGTGACCTGGCGCAAGAATGCCGAAGCGGAAGGGCGCGAACTGACCTGCCATCTCCTCCAGCTTCAGGACGAGGAACGCCGCCGGATCGGTCGCGAATTACACGATTCAACGGCCCAGGAACTGGCGGCGGTCGGCATGAATCTCGGCCTGGTCCTGCAACGGAATGAAGGCCGCGACGCCACGGACGATGCCCTGCTATCCGACTCGCTCGCCATTGTCGACCAATGCAACCGTGAAATCCGGACCCTGGCCTACCTGTTGCACCCCCCCTTGTTGGAGGATGTCGGACTGGCGGCGGCCGCCCGTGAATACACCGTTGGATTTTCACAGCGAAGCGGAATCCAGACGACACTCGACGTCAGTCCCGACCTGGGCCGGCTCCCCCCCCTTACCGAACAGGCCCTCTTCCGGGTATTGCAGGAAAGTTTGGGCAATGTCCATCGCCATTCCGGAAGTCCCGTGGCCGATATCCGGCTCTGGCACGAAAACGGCCATGTCACCCTTGAAATCAAAGACCAAGGGCGCGGACTGCCGCCCGGCCTGCTCACCGGCGAAGGCGGTAAACTGGCGAAGGTGGGAGTAGGGATTGCCGGCATGCGGGAACGCCTGCGCCAACTTGGCGGCCGGTTCTCAATAGAATCCAGCGCCCGGGGAACCACCGTTCGGGCCATGGTTTCAGAAAAGCCGGGTGACACATGAATCCCCTCCGCATTTTGATTGCTGACGATCATGAGCTGATCCGCAAAGGCCTTCGCGCCCTTTTGGAGAGCCAAGCGGGCTGGCAGATCTGCGGAGAAGCGGTGAACGGCCGCCAGGCGGTGGAACTGGCCCGGCAATTGAAGCCTGATATTACCGTGATGGATGTGACCATGCCTGAACTCAATGGCCTGGATGCCACACGCCAGATATTGAAAGATCGCCCGAAAACAGAAGTCCTGATCCTCACCGTCCATGAGTCTGAACAATTGGTGAGCGAGGTCCTTGCCACGGGCGCACGGGGCTATATCCTCAAGGGAGACACCACACGCCTGCTCTTCACCGCCATTGAAGCGATTGCCCAACATAAGCCATTCTTCACCGGCGCGGCCTCCGAAGTGGTCCTGGGGGGCTATTTAAGACCCGTCCAACCCGTCCAGAAAGAGGGCCTGGTGCTTCCCCGCCTGACGGCCCGCGAGCGCGAGATTGTCCAGCTTCTCACAGAGGGCGGCAGCAATAAGGAGGTGGCGGTGGCGCTCGGCATCAGTATCAAGACCGTGGATGCCCACCGCGCCAATGTCATGCACAAACTCAACCTTCATTCCGTCACCGAACTCGTCCGTTATGCGATCCGTAATCATATTATCGCCGCCTGAAACAGGATTTTCCACATCTATAGGTGAAAACACCTAGATGTTTTACGAGCCCGAATTAGGGAAAGCAAAACGTTTATTTTTGCTGCCCCCTGCGTCATACTGGTCTCATGAAAAGAGAACCAGACATGTTAGACAGGGGTTGCCGGACCAGCGCGCGCCGGGTCAGTATCTGGATACTGACCGGGTGCATGCTGGGCTTCATGCCTTGTGACATGCTGAAAGCGGCAGAACTGCTCCTCGCATGGGATGCCGCCGCCAACGCTTCCGATGGGTCCCCCGTGGCCGATGTCGCCGGATACCGGCTCTACTACGGCACGACCTCCGGCGGCTACTCCAACATGATTCCCGCCGGGCTTTCACTTACCGCCACGGCCACCAATCTCCAGGCAGGGACGCCGTATTACTTCGCCGTGGCCGCCTACAACGCGGCCGGGGTCGAGAGCAGTCTCTCCGCAGAACTTACCTGGACCTCCCCGCTATCCAATCTCGTTGACACGGATAAGGATGGCATGACGGACTGGGAGGAGCAAATGGCGGGCACCGACCCGTATAATTCCCATTCCGTATTCAGCATGACGATCTCTAATGCTCCTGCTGCGAGGGGCGCTCCGGGGACTGTGTTGCAGTGGACCAGTGTGTCAGGCAGGTATTACCAGGTGCTGCGGAGCATGGACCTGATGGCGACGCCCCCTTTCAGCAATGTGGGCTCGCCGATCCAGGCCACCGGCCCCATCACCTCTTTTACAGACATTGACAGCCCCACCACTGGGGCTCGCTTTTACCAGATTCAGGTGGAGCCATAGGACTATGCAAGGCGAGCGCAATGAAAACGAAAGTACAGGTACTGGAAGGATCCTGCGGGGAACTCTCCCCGCCGCTTCGCACGCTTGTTGTGGATGATTCGTCGATATTCCTGACCTGCCTGACCCGCCTCCTTCAATTACAAAAAACCATTCAAGTGGTTGGCACGGCAGCCGATGGCCGCGAAGCGCTGGACAAAGCCCGCCAACTCATCCCCGACCTGGTGCTGCTGGATCTGCATATGCCGGTGATGGATGGATTTCAAACGGCCTCCCAGTTACGCCAACAGGTACCCCATAGCCGCATCATCATCATGACTGTGGATGAGGCCGCCTCCCTCGCAACGGCCTGCCTGACTCATGGGGCCCACGGCTTTGTCACGAAAAGTAAAGTGATCAATACCCTGATGGATGAGATTCAACATGTATTTACAGCCGCCCTCCCTCGTGAGGACAGGAGGAACCCATGAAAACAACACGTAACAACATCCATGCCTATCGCCTGTCGGGGGCGCTCTTCCTCTGGCTTCTGGCGCTGGGCTTCATGATTCCATGCGCGCCCATCCCGTCACTGGCCGCAACCACGGCCCTGCTGACCTGGGAGGCTCCCGCCCAACCTGCGGATGGCTCCCCTATAACGGGCCTTGCAGGATATCGCCTCCATTACGGAACAGACTCACAGGTCTACTCCGCCACCGTGGATGTCGGTCTTACGTTAACCGCAACCCTGACCAATCTACAGGAGGGGCTTCCCTATTTTGCAACGGTGGCCGCCTACAACGAGAGCGGGATCGAGGGAGAATATGCGCCGGAGTTAACATGGACCCCGTCGGTCTCACGCCCCTTGGATCATTTTACCTGGGGCCCGGTCCCTTCCCCCCAAACCGCCGGCACACCGGTTGACGTCTCCCTCCTCGCTCAAGACGCCTCAAATCTCACGGTCTCCAGCTTTAGCGGGAGCGTCCAGCTCTCGGGCCTGATGTCGAAAACATCCAGCCTGGGAAGCGGCTCGGGAAGTTCCATCTATCCCCTGGCCACCTCCAGTGACGATGCCCGGACACAGGTAATTTACCTGCCCGGCGAAGTGGGGCCAGCCGGCTGGATTCAAGCGGTGGCCCTGAACGTGAAAACTGCTCCCGGCCAGACGCTTAAAAACTGGACCCTCCGCCTCAAACACACCCCCCTGGTCAGTTACACCTTGAAATCGGTGTGGGAGAGCAGCGGTTGGTCGGTGGTGTACCAGACCAATCTGACGGTGTCAGCCACAGGTCTGATCTATTTCCCGCTTTCACCCCAGTTCTACTATAACGGGACTGACAATTTGATGGTGGATTTCAGCTTCAACAATACCAGTCATACTCGTGATGGCTACTCGATGTACACGCCGGTAGTTGCGAAGCGTACCCTTTATTTCAAGGCGAACGGGACCTACGGAGACCCCTTGCTCTGGTCCAAAACCACCCCACGGCCCAACCTGTCCGCCTCCATCCCCAACCTCCTGCTCCAGTTTGCCAGTCCCGCAACGATTACCCCGACCCAGACCACCTCCTTTGCAAGCGGCCTGTGGCAGGGGAAAATCACGATCCCGAATTCGGCCAGCAGTGTCCTGCTGTCCGCCACCGATAATGCCGGGCACACAGGAAACAGCAGCTCATTTGCGGTGCTGGCGGCAACAGGCACTCCCCTTCAGGCGGCAGCCCTGAATCTCACCAGCCTCGCTTCCGCATTGCCCCCTGATGATTTTGACGGTGACGGGATGCCGGATACTCAGGAGTTGCTCGCCGGCACCGATCCTTATGATCCTGATTCGACCCTGAAACTGACCGGCGTGAAGACGCCGGCGGGCCTCCCTGCGATAGGCTACACCATTCAGTGGGCTAGTGTGACGGGCCGGACTTACACGGTATTGCGAAGCACGAATTTGATGGCGGCGCCGCCCTTCACCCCCATTGCCTCGTCGATCCAGGGACAGGCGGACCTCACCAGTTACACCGACACCAATGCGACCAATCTGGGTGCATGCTTCTACCAGGTTCAGGTCGAACCCTGAGCAACGCTGGCGTGTGCCTGCTTTTTTTCATACCAGCGTAATAACCATACTATCCCCGCAAATACCGCCAGCGAGAGAAGGAAGAATATCGGACCGCCCCGCTGATGGAGCGGCCCGTGAATCACTCCGGGATCAACATGAATGGTGAGCAGCGAGATCGTCACAATCCTGACCCCATTCCGGAGGAGGCTGAGCGGAATCACCACGAGCACCAGCAAGGTCCGGCTCCAGAGTTTACCCAGCAACACATACCCCGCGACCAGACTGGTGATATAGAGCACCAGGCTCGAATGGATCCCGCTACACTCTTCCGCAACCTGGATCGTCAAATCCGGCAGACAGAACACCAGGCCTTCCCTGAAAACCGGTGTTCCCGTTAGCTTGAACAGGAGATACGCGGTTTCCGCCGAGCCTTGCTGCAACGCGACTCGCAGGAGGTGCGTCACTGAGGGGGGAATCGGCACGATATAATAGAGAAACAACAGGGGAAAGGCGGCACGCATGAAGGTGCCTGTCCCGAAAAAGAATATCACACCCCCGATGATCCCGGTAACGTAGGCGGTCACCGGCAACAACAGCCTCACCGCCTCACCGCCGGTCGAGGGACCTGACACCACCCCAACCTGAAGGATAACCAGGGCGACTGACACCGCCCATAGCAGGACGGCAATACCGCGTTGAACCGCCAAGCCGGAATCCGCCCAGGGAACGACCGGGGAATCGGACGCCCGCACGTGCCGCTTTATGTAGAGCAGATAAACCGAGATACAGGGGATCAAGGGAATATATGAATCCAGTTCAGACCCGAAGGAGAACCGGATAAGCCTGATCAGAACGACCGCAAAAGCCGCGCTCCACAACCCCAGGAACACCCGGAATCCACTCCACGGCATCTGAGGGCATAACCTGCCAACCGTTGCCATGGTGATTCCCTCCCTTTCATTTCAATTTAAACCGCTTCATCCAATCTGAGCGACTGATGAACCGGTCCATCCTGAACGTCACCAGCAAACATAGCACGACGGCCATCAGCAAGATCACGGCATCCGGCTCCGGTGTTGCGATTTGCTCACTGCCGAATGTCAGGTTATCAATCCCGTAGGTAAAAGGACCTGAGGCATCAGGCGTCTCAACGAAAAACCCAAGCAGGGTGACGTTTGTCCGTGCCACCTCATAGCTTATCGAAGACGCATCAGGCGTCCACGCCGTCGGGTCAAAAAAACTGATCGCGACATGTTCCCAACCCGTTGAGGGTGTATTAAAAGCGTGGCTCCAAATCGAACCATCAACTCCCGACTGGAAATAAAGATAGAGAAACGGATTGTTAAATCCGAGGTAATCGAACGAAACCGCCAAGGCACTGTAATCGCCGGTGTAGTTCGCCCCCCCGTTGGCCACATGATCAATTTGGGGCGCCGCAGGTGCCGTCACACCAAATTGGATTTGAAGATACCCGCCCGGATTCCCGCCCGGCTCGACCGCAGCGATCGTTGCATTTCCATCGACACTGGCCCACCCAAGCGAATCAGGCGCAACGCCATCCCATGTGACCGGCACCCCAATGACCGGCGCGGCCTGGCCGGTTGAGCCAAGCAACACCATCAGCAGGCCAAGTATGACTGATCTACAACCCATCGTCTCTCCGGGATCTCCAACTTAAAGTGTTATCAATTTACTACAATTCACACTAGCGCTTGCAGGCGGCTCTGGCAAGTGGTTTTGCGCTCATCAAAGGCTCGGGGTCAGCCCGCCTCACCTCGGCCTTGTAGTAACAGGGACCGCCGTTTATGGCGGCGGCATCCACCACCGTATTTTCGGGGGGCGTGGCATCGATTTCCCCGTTGCCGAGTTTGACAAAGCCTTCCGCAAGGTTGGTTGAGCGCCAGATGCAATATTTCCGGTTAGGCGCCGATGGCCATTTCAATACCAACCCGGCATCAGACGAATGATTGATTCCTCCCATCCGGGCGGCCTCAATCGTAAGCCTGAAGATATTCGCCTTATCGCCTGCGGACGTTCCGGCGATCCATTCATCGTAATTGCACGCCCCATCGCCATCCAAATCCCCTCCGGGCAGGGCCACGCAGGCTCCGACCCCGTATCCGGCTGGATGGGGAAATTGCGCCATCCATGCCCCGAACTCCGGAATGCCCTGTAACACCACATCATCCAGACGGCAGACCTGGAGACTCATACTGCTGTTTCGCTCAACGGACACCCCCACCCACGTCACATTTCTAAGATCTTCATCCAGCGCACCCCACTCGTTGATCCCGTTCACATTATCCATCCCCGGCGGAGTGAGAGGCACCTGCACCGTCATCCATTCACCGGTTCGCACATCCGGGACGCGATACCGCCACAGGCGTTTGGTGACGTCATTGCAGAGCAGTGCACTGACTTCCATCTGGCGGTCACAGAATATCCTGAAAGACATTCCCGTTACCCCACTGGCCACATAGTCGCCGGAGAACACCCCCTGCGAGGCGTTGGTTCCGGCTTCAAAGATGTATTCTTCAGGGGGCGACTTAACCGTTTGCTTGCGGAACGTTACCTTGAGCCCCGCGCTTTCAACCGCGAGCGGCGCCAGCTGTTCATTCACCGCGTCGTAATTGATCCACCCTGCCACCGTGGCACTGCTCCAGGTTTCCGGCACCCCCACCACAGCTGGATATCCATTGATTCCCGACAAGGCGAGCAGAAGACACACCGCAAGTTGCTTCCGGCCCAGCCATTCCATCACCGCTGTGTCATTTGTTTTCATGATGATTTACTCCTGTGTTGCCGTCCATGTGAAGCCGGAGCCACTATGATAATAATAGCAAGCCTCCCCGGGGCGCATCGCGACATCCCAGGCCGGCGTGGTGGCCCCTGCGCGATACCAGTTCCCGTCGGTATTCAGAAACAGCGATGCCGCAGTGGCGCCTTCCCCGACAATCAATTGGTCGGCCGTCATCCCTGACGTCCCTTTCCTGGCGCCACTGGCCGCAAAGCCCCAGCCCGGCACCGCCCCTTGATCCTGCCGTCGCGAAGTGGCGAAGGGCCACGCCACAAGGTGCCAGTCTTTCGCCCGGAACACCATGGACTGCGCATTGGTACGCGTCATTCCCGTATAAATCGCCCGGGTATTGACTCCGCCCGACATGCGCTTGATCCAGAACCCCTGACAGGGATTGATTTCTAATGCGACCGGCACCCCATTGGTAGTCCACTGGTGATTGCTATTCAACCGGAGTGTGTCCCACCCCCCGGCTGAATTCATCGCATACAACCTGTCGCCAGCGGCATTATCACCATGGAGCCCATGCGCCAACTGCTCGCCCAGTCCGGAATCCATCCGGTTGGCGGGGTCAACTTCTATAGGCATGGACACCCGGTACCAACTTCCTGTCACCATGGGTTTGACGTATACGGCATAGGTGGCCAGATTCGTGCTGACCATCCCATCATGGGCGATCACCACCCGGTAGAACCGGGAGGAGACGGTGGAGACCACATCGCTATCCGTAAAAATATAGTTCGGCGGTGCGGACGTCAGGGTATCCAGCACCTTCCAGTTATCAACCGGGGCGCCGTCGGCCGCGATGACGGAACACCACTCGTTGGAGTCCACATGCATCGTCAGCACAACGTTGCCCCCTTCGGATTCAATCTTGGCAATTCCGGGAGCCCCTGCAGGTTCAAAGACAGCCACCGTAAGTAAACCATCGACCAAAGTGAGGAATGCGTAGTTGGCCGCTGCCAGCGTGCCGATGGTCACGTTGATCGGATAATCTCCCGGCGGGGTCGTCCCCGCGGCCAGTGTCGAGAGACCGGGACTCCCGGTCATACCACTATTGCCCAGGTTCTCGCCGCTAACAAACCCCGAGTAGGTCGCCGTCAGAGGAGGATTGGCCGCCCCGAAGATTCTGGTTTTGTTATCGGCGGTTACCGTCAGCAACTTGGGCGTGATGACACCCGTGGTGCTAGCGGTGTTATTGGCGGTGTAGTTGCCAGCATCGGTGCCGGCGATCGAGATGCCACTGACGCTGACCGGCTTGGCCGTGCCCACGTGCTTGTCCGCAAAACTGGCAGTAGAGTAACTCGCGGCCAGGACATCCCCGGCAACGCGGTTATCCGCCAGCGTCACAGTCGCATCTGTTGTCCCATCATACCCCTTGTTCACGCCCGTCGCCGTCACGGCCAGCGCCCGGCCAGCGATATTGGCGGTGGTGCTGGCGCTATTATTGGCGGTGTAGTTGCCGGCATCGGTTCCGGCGATCGTGATGCCGCTGACGCTGACCAGCTTGGCCGTGCCCACGTTCTTGTCCGCAAAACTGGCCGAAGAGTAACTGGCGGCCAGAACATCACCGGCAACGCGGTTATCCCCCAGCGTCACGGTCGCGTCTGTTGTCCCATCATATCCCTTATTCACGCCCGCAGCCGTCACGGTCAGCGCCCGGCCAGCGATGTTGGCGGTGGTGCTAGCGGTATTGTTGGCCAAATAGTTAGCGGCATCGGTTCCGGAGATCGAGATGCCGCTGACGCTGACCGGCTTGGCCGCACCCACGTTCTTGTCAGCAAAACTGGCCGAAGAGTAACTCGCGGCCAGGATATCACCGGCAACGCGGTTATCCCCCAGCGTCACGGTCGCGTCTGTCGTCCCATCATATCCCTTATTCACGCCTGTAGCTGTCACGGCCAGCGCCCGGCCAGCGATGTCGGCGGTGGTGCTGGCGGTATTATTAGCGGTGTAGTTGCCGGCATCGGTCCCGGAGATCGAGATGCCGCTGACGCTGACCGGCTTGGCCGTGCCCACGTTCTTGTCCGCAAAGCTGGCCGCAGAGTAACTGGCGGCCAGGACATCACCGGCAACGCGGTTATCCCCCAGCGTCACGGTCGCGTCTGTCGTCCCATCATATCCCTTATTCACGCCCGCAGCCGTCACGGTCAGCGCCCGGCCAGCGATGTTGGCGGTGGTGCTAGCGGCAGTATTGGCAGTGTAGTTGCCGGCATCGGTTCCGGAGATCGTGATGCCGCTGATACTGACCGGCTTGGCCGCACCCACGTTCTTGTCGGCAAAGCTGGCCGCAGAGTAACTCGCGGCCAGGACATCACCGGTAACGCGGTTATCCCCCAGCGTCACGGTCGCGTCTGTCGTCCCATCATACCCTTTGTTCACACCTGTAGCCGTCACGGCCAGTGTCCGGCCCGCGATATTGGCGGTAGTGCTGGCGCTATTATTGGCAGAATAGTTAGCGGCATCGCTTCCGGAGATCAAGATGCCGCTGACGCTGACCGGCTTGGCCGTGCCTACGTTCTTGTCCGCAAAACTGGCCGCAGTGTAACTGGCGGCCAGGACATCACCGGCAACGCGGTTATCCCCCAGCGTCACGGTCGCGTCCGTTGTCCCATCATATCCCTTATTCACGCCCGTAGCCGTCACGGTCAGCGCCCGGTCAGCGATGTTGGCGGTGGTGCTGGCGCTATTATTGGCAGAATAGTTAGCGGCATCGGTTCCGGCGATCGTGATGCCGCTGATACTGACCGGCTTGGCCGTGCCTACGTTCTTGTCCGCAAAGCTGGCCACAGAGTAACTCGCGGCCAGGACATCACCGGCAACGCGGTTATCCGCCAGCGTCACGGTCGCGTCTGTTGTCCCATCATACCCCTTATTCACGCCCGTCGCCGTCACGGCCAGCACCCGGCCAGCGATGTTGGCGGTGGTGCAAGCGGTATTGTTGGCAGAATAGTTAGCGGCATCGGTTCCGGCGATCGAGATGCCGCTGACGCTGACCGGCTTGGCCGTGCCCACGTTCTTGTCCGCAAAGCTGGCCGCAGAGTAACTGGCGGCCAGGACATCACCGGCAACGCGGTTATCCCCCAGCGTCACGGTCGCGTCTGTTGTCCCATCATACCCCTTGTTCACACCTGTGGCTGTTACCGTCAGCGCCTTGGCCGAAATCTCACCCGTGGCGTCATTGACCAAGGTCACAGTATAGTTGCTGCCATTGTTGCCATCGTTGATGGTACAGGTCGGGATAATCATCTTGATAGCGCCCACATTCTTGTCGGCAAAATGCTGTGCACAACCAATGGTATCAGGGTTGCGCAAAATTCCATCAGTGATCGTCGGCAGGGGTGTCGAGCTGGTTGTGCCATTATAGATCCTGCTATCGGAAGCCGCCCTCACGGTAATTGCCTGGGCCGAGATATTAGCGGTGGTGCTAGCGGCGGTATTGGCCGAGTAGTTACCGGCATCGGTTCCGGAGATCGAGATACCAGTGACGCTGACCGGCTTGGCCGCGCCTACGTTCTTGTCAGCAAAACTGGCGGCGGAATAACTCGCGGCCAGGACATCCCCGGCAACGCGGTTATCCGCCAGCGTCGCGTTCGCATCGGCAGTGCCGTCATATCCCTTATTCACGCCTGTCGCCGATATGGCCAGAGAACGACGGGAAATATCTGCCGTCGCGGGTGGTTGGGTCAGGGTGTAGTTTCCTGCGTCAGCCCCGTCAAGAGCCAACCCGAACACTGTCACCGGCTTGCCTGAGGCCACATTCTTCTCTGCAAACGTGCCCACGGCGCTCCCGGCCGCCAGGGTCACGACGTCCCCGCTCTGCACCCCCACCAGCACTGCACTACCGGAGCTAATGGAGGTCGTCAGGCTTCCGTCATAATCTTTGCCATTAGCGCTAACGCCCGTAACGGTCAACCCTTTCGTCATGATGTCGGCCGTCATGGTCGGCTGAACCAGCGTATACAATCCGGCATCGGACCCGTTGAGCGTCAGGCCCGACACCGGTACCGGTTTGCCGCTGCCGGCAGTCTTGCTGGAAAACGCACCCCTGACGCCGGAAGTCAGCAAGGTGACGTTATGTCCGCTTTGCACTCCCACCAAACCTGCATTACCCGAGTTGAGCGTGACCGTCGTCGTACCGTCATAGACCTTACTGCCGGCCGTGATATTTGTGACGTTCAAGGCTTTGGTGGTGTCGATATAAAAACTATCCGTCGGGTTGGCCTGATTGCCGTCCCCGAAAAGCATGCCGAATTTGAGACCAATGCTGTGGGTCGTGAGATCGGTCGTAAAGGTGTAGGTAGCGTATGTCCAGTCATTGGTTCGGGCACCAATGTTCCCCAGACCCTTTACGGTAAGAGAACCACTCCCATCTGCACCGGAGTATTCAAATAACTGAAGCTGCATCTCGCTTTCATGAGGATCTACGCTCCCAACACCGACATTGTCACCGGAAAACCCAACCCCGACGGCCTTGTACCAGAATCCCAACGTGTACTCCGTGTTTGGCAACAAGGGCATATAATACACCCGCATGGCCTGGAGAGAACCGGAACTGCCACCCCTGGCGTTAGGCCCCGGACGCGCCACAGCGGCAGAGCCACTCTCAATACCATTGGTCGTAATGGTCCATTCGGCATATTGATTCAATCCAGTATCGTTGACAAAGTACGTTTCGTCAGGGTATCCGGGGTTGGCGGAACCAACTACAGCACCTTCAAAATCGGGTAATGAGATCACCCCCGGCTCAAGGGGTACGTTTAACATTCCGGACTGCCCGAATAACCCGCTGGCCACCGTTTTGATTCTAGCAGCACCAGCCCCATGTGCTGTGAAGATCGCACTCTTGCCATCGGCCTGGGGAACCAGATCGCCGCTGACCACCCTGCCGCCCAGGTTTGTCAGAGACCACGTTGCCGACACATTAGCCACGAAGTTGCTGCCGGCATCGCGTGTGATGGCATAGACCGTGCTGGAGCCGTTCGCCCTGATAAACTTATCCCCGACGACTAAACCGCTTCCATCCGCTTTATCCTCGATTCGGACTTGCGTCGGAGCACCAGCTACGACCGTAAGCATCTGGGGCACGGATGTCGCTGCGTTGAAGTTGGAATTGCCAGACTGGATTGCGGTAATGGTCGTCACCCCCATTTTCAAGATGGTCACCGTATTATCCGTTACGGACGCCACGTCAGGGTCAGAACTGACATAACTTACCGCTAAACCCGAACTCGCCGTCGCCGTGAGCCCGAAGGAGCCATCGTCACAGCTCTTACCTGAAAGTGCCCCGAAGGTGATCGTTTGCCCAGCCTTGTTCACCGTCAGCGTCTGCGGCACGGAGACCGCCGCGTTGTAATTGACATTACCCGCCTGGGTGGCCGTAATCGTGGCGCTTCCCGCTTTCAAGATCGTCACCGTGCTACCCGCCACGGTTGCCACGTTCGGCTCTGAACTGGCATAACTCACCGTCAAACCTGAGTTGGCTGTCGCCGTCAGCGCAAAAGGAGCATCCCCGTAAGTCCTTGATGACAGCGCCCCAAAGGTGATCGCCTGATTCGCGCTATTTACCGTCAGAACCTGCGGGACGGAGGCGGCGGCGTTGTAGTTGCCATTACCCGCCTGACTGGCGGTAACCGTGGCGCTTCCCGCTTTCAAGATCGTCACCGTGCTGCCCGCCACGGTGGCCACCGCTGGATCTGAACTAACGTAACTCAACGCCAAACCTGAGCTGGCCGTCGCCGTCAGCGCAAAAGGAGCATCCCCGTAGATCCTGGTCGCCAGGGCTCCAAACGTAATCGTCTGATTCGCACTATTTACCGTCAGCACCTGCGGGACGGTGGCGGCGGCGTTATAGTTACCATTGCCTGCTTGACTGGCGGTAATCATGGCGCTACCCGTCTTCAGGATCGTCACGGAGCTACCTGCTATGGTTGCCACCGCTGGATCTGAACAGACGTAACTTACTGCCAACCCCGAACTGGCCGTTGCTGTCAGCGCAAACGGCACATCGCCGTAGGTCTTGGCCGTCAGGGTTCCAAACGTAATTATCTGATTCGCACTATTTACCGTCAGCACCTGCGGAACAGAGACGGCGGCGTTGTAGTTGACACTACCCGCCTGACTGGCGGTGATCGTAGTGCTTCCCGCTTTCAGGATCGTCACGGTGCTACCTGTAATGGTTGCCACCGCTGGATCCGAACTGACGTAACTGACCGCCAAACCCGAGTTGGCCGTCGCCGTTAACGCAAATGACGCATCCCCATAGCTCCGGGCCGTCAGGACTCCAAACGTGATCGCCTGATTTGCCCTGCTCACCGACACAATCGCATCTCCAACGACCGTGTTGTAGCTGGCGGTGTCAGTCGGTGTAAAGGTCACCGACTGGCTTGCCGTGCCCGCTTCCGGAGTCGCGGCAGAAGTGGTATATGCGAAACTTCCAGGCACTGAGGCCTCCCCTCCGGTCAGCGTCGAGTCAGCCAGTGTCTGGCCGTAGGTAATCGTGGAGGCCAACGGCCAACTTGTCACCATCGGGGTCGCCTTATACACCGCCTCTTCTCCGACATCGTAGAAACTGGACGGGGCGTTCTGATTGTTGTACTCCGTTGCGATCCACCCGGCGCTTCGGGCGGCAGCGCAAATGCGGGGTTCATCGATCACGCCGCTGAAATACCTGAAAGGCGTCCCGGCCGTGTCCGCCAGTTCATTACCGATCGTCAGAGCGGTGGTTGGCGCAAGGGGAACACCCGCGCTGGTCCCCGTTGTTTGGACGCCGTTGACATAGAAACGCGTAGTTCCTGATGCTCTGGTGATGACCACATAGTACCAGGCGTTAGCCGAGGGGAATGTGTAGCCGCTATCGATGTAACTACCCGGCCCGAACCGTCCGATTAATTTGCTACCCAGCCCCCCCGAGGCATCGCCCATGCCGAACCCGTAGCCGCCTGCCTCAGTTCCGTTGTACATCACGTAACTATGCTGGTTGACAATGCCTGGATTCACCCACGCCCCAAGAGTCCAATTATCCAAGGCCGTGGTTGGACTGCCCGCGGTCTTCACGTACCTGACCCCGTCGGCATTCAGGCCATTACCTATGAGCCCGGATGCAGACGAAGAAGCTGGATCGGCGATACTGGAGAACGTGGGAGCGCTGGCGTTTGCCGTAAGATGGTTGACGTGCGCGCCCGAATCCCCGCTGGAGTAGATTTTCTTGGTGATCGCTCCCGCCCGGGTGATCCGGATGTTATCCAGATAAGCGGTTTTCGTCACGCTGCCATCGGCTTCACAGACGACGTCATAATAGGTGTTTATCGTTTTTCCGACATGCCCCGCCGGTATAGCGATCTTCCGGTGGTACCACTTGTTCAAGGCGCGGGCACTCAGATCGGTTGCAGGATGAGCGCTTAGGCCATTTTGATCCACAGCCCCGCTATCCCTCAGATTGGTCGATCCCAGGCTGTCGGTATAGTCAAAGGCAATGAGGTCGTTCACAGAGGTCCAGTAAACGTCATACTCAATACAATCGCCATTGACGATCGTATAGCTGCCGATGCCGCTCAGATAGTCATAGCGATACGCACTAGCGCCGGTCATGGCATACACGGTCTTCAACACGCTAACCCCGGTCAACGTCCCATTGACGGCATTCGCTGTGCCATCCTTGTACTCACCAGAGACGCCGCTCCCCGTTTCCCTGACATGCCAGACCCCCTTATAGCTGGTGTTCCAGACGCTGGCGGCTTCCTGCTGGTCGGACGCGCCGGAGTTTCCGTAGTACATATAAATAACCGTGTCGACTGTGCTGCTCAGCAGGGGAACCTTCACCCAGGCCACCAGTTCGCCAGTGGCACTGGTGTATTTTTCCCGCTCATAAGGAATCCGGGTAGTGCCATCACTTGTGGCGAAGAAAATATCATTGCCGCTGCTTTGGGCGTGAGCAGCCAGATCAGCATCCGTGAGTTTTACGAGTACGGGGAAATCAGCCTGATCAGCCGCACTCACCTGGTTATGATCAATGGTGATGATCTTCCAGAATGCGGCTTGTGCAAACGTCACCACCGATGAGGAGGCACCGGCGGCGGTCCCAATCGATACTCCGCCAAGGGTTGCGGTCACCGTCGCCGAGCCGCTGATCGCAGGAGCCGTGAGTGTCACGGCGTAAGTCCCGTTACCGTTATCCGTCGTTCCACTTAGTGTGCCGCCACCGGTCTTGGCGAATACTACGGCCGCCCCACCGACCGTCAGGGCATTGTTGTTCGCATCCCGGGCCTGCACCGTAATAAGCTTGGTGCTCGTTCCATTGGCGGTGAGCACCGCCGTGGCGGGACTTACCCTCGAGTTGGCTGCGCTCGGTGGCCCGGCCGCAAAGGTCACCACCGACGAGTCGGCCCCAACCGCAGTCCCGACCGGCACCCCGCCCAGGGTCGCCGTTACCGTCGCCGCTCCTGTGACCGTCGGGGCCGTAAGCGTCGCAGTGTAGGAGCCGTTGCCGTTGTCCGTCGTGCCACTCAGCGTGCCGCCACCCATTTTGGCAAAAAGCACCGTCTCACCCCCTGCCGTCAGGTTATTGTTGTTGGCGTCGCGGGCCTGCACCGTGATGATCTGGGCACTTGTTCCATTGGCCGTGATTATCGGCGTAGCCGGACTCACTGCTGAATTGACCGCGCTCACCACTCCGGGCGTGAAAGTGACCGCCGATGCAGAGGCCCCGACCGCTGTCCCGACCTGCATCCCGCCCACCGTTGCCGTTACCGTTGCCACTCCCGTTGCCGTCGGAGCGGTTAGCGTCGTGGAGTAGGTCCCATCGCCGTTATCCATGGTGCTGGCCAGCGTACCGCCCCCTGTCCTGGCGAAGATGATCGTGGCGCCACCGGCGGTAAACTCGTTGCTGTTCGCATCCCTGAGTCGCACCGTGATAGGTTGAGTGCTCATTCCATTGGCCGTGATCGCCGCTGTGGCAGGGTTCAGGAGCGAATGGGCGGCACTTGCGGGCCCGAGCGTCACGTTTAACGTTCCGGAATCTGGCGCACTCAAGGTGCCAAGGGACGCGTGCAGGCAGGCGCTTCCGAGCCGATGACCTGAGAAGATTGCGCTCTTGCTGTTTCCTCCCGCTACCAGGTCGCCAACTGTGACTCCTCCCGCAATGTTTACCAGTGACCAGGTGTCCGCCGGGGCATTAGATACGAAGTTGCCGTACATATCCCGCGTGATCGCGTAAACCGTGATTGAACTGCCCGCCGCGATGGTCTGTGTCCCAACGACCGTACCACTCCCGTCTGCCGCTGTCTCCACCCGGACTTGCGCAGGCGCCGCAGGCACGACCGTGAGCGTCCCGTCGTTGTAGATAATTGTGTAATTGGCACTGGCGAAGGTTCCGCCCGTCGCGGCATCGGGAATAATGTTGTGGGCTCCGACCGTGGCCGCCGACGCCGTGCCACTGCTGGTCAACGTCACCGTCCCAACGGTCTCGCCATTCTGTAATCCGGTGGCCGTGAACTCTGTACCGGCGAACGTCACGGTCTCTCCGCAGGTCTTGTTGCGGCTATTCGCAGTAATGGCGAGTGCCGCCTTATTCACCTTCAGCGCCTGCGGAACAGAGGCCGCCGCGTTGAAGTTGCCATTACCCGCCTGACTGCCGATGATCGTGGTACCCCCTGCTTTCAAAATCGATACGGTACTGCCAGACACGGTCGCCACCGCAGGATCTGAACTGACATAACTCACCGCCAACCCCGAACTGGCGGTGGCGGTGAGACCGAAAGCGGCATCCCCGTATGTCTTGGCGGCCAGCGTCCCGAAGGTGATCGTCTGGTCGGCCTTATCAACCACCAATGTCTGGGGAGCGGCTGAGGCCGCGTTATAGTTGACATCCCCAGCCTGACTAGCCGTGAGCGTGGTGCTTCCCGCTTTCAGTATCGTCACGGTACTGCCAGACACGGTCGCCACGGCGGGATCCGAACTGACATAACTTACCCCCAACCCTGAACTGGCGGTGGCCGTTAGCCCGAAAGCGGCATCCCCGTATGTCCTGGCAGCCAGCGCCCCGAAGGTAATTGTCTGATTCGCCTTGTCGACCGTCACGCTTGTATTGCCGGCGACCGTGTTATAGCTCACCGTATCGGCCGGGGTGAAGGTCACGGACTGACTCGCCGTGCCCGCATTTGGCATGGTGGCGGGTGTCGTGAATGCAAAATTGCCTGGCACCGAGGCGGTGCCGCCAATCAATGTCGATACGCTGAGCGGCTGGCCATAGGTGATCGCCGTGGCCGTCGGCCAGCTCGACACCGTCGGGGTCACCTTGATCACAAACGTGCCGCTGGCCGACCCTTGATACCCCGTATCGCTGATCGTTGCTGTGACTGCATAGGATCCGGCGGCGGTCTGCGGCGCGTTGGCCCAGATGATGGTCAGTCCAGCTGGTGCCGTGGTGGCCGTCGGCGTGAGCGGACTGCCCGTGTAGTTCTGGCTCAAGGCACTTAACGTCACCGTGGCGGCGGCTTTGAAGGTAATGCGCACTTGTCCGACATAGCCAGCACCACCCGCCACGGCGGACAAATTATCATCACCGCCACCGCCGCCACCGCCCGGCCCTGAAGCAGGGGTACCCCCTGCAGCTCCGCTTCCACCTGACCCGCCCGGGCCGCCTCCAGTGACCGCCGCTGCACCCGTTTGGCTTGTCGCCGTCGTCCCGGCACTCGCTGTTCCGGCGGATCCCCCGCCACCTCCGCCCACGGAGCTTCCCACCCGACCGTTGCCACCACTGAACTTGACATCACCTGTTGTGCCTGCGGCTCCACCGTTGCCACCCGCACCACTATTACCACCCACCCCCCCCGCACCACCGGCCGCGTTCAAGGTAGATGCGCCGACAAAGAATGTGCTGCCTCCGGTCCCACCCGTGCCATTGGCGCTGCCCCCTGCCCCACCTGCCGCACCAACCGTATACGAGTAGGCGTTGCCAGGAATGACTGTGTAGGCATTCAAACGGGCATATGCACCCCCGCCACCACCGCCAGCCCCATTGCCAAGTGCCGTATTATCACCGCCACCACCTCCACCACCGCCCCAACATTCAGTGGTAATCAGGGTAACCCCAGCCGGTGCGGTCCAGGATCCGCTTGCGGTTGATGTGTTCGTTATTACAGCCGCACCGACGACCTCAACGCCGAGGAGAGTGACAAAAAATGCGAGGAAAAGAATGTGTTTTTGATTTTTCATGCCTTTTTCCTCCCGTGGTGATCGCCGTCGTTTTCAAATCTTCAAGTCGTCAAATCGTCATTGCACAATCCGTGCCACGCCATACCCTCTTACAGACGCCGAAAATAAATCATGTCGCAACGCCTTGATTATCAGCCTGATACATCTGAAGTATTTCCCGGAAAGAATAATCGCGACCAGGACTTGGCGGACAGACCTTGTAATGATTCCCGACGTTTGGGGGTTCTGGTGAGGCGGTGTTCTATCCGCCTTATTCCCTCAAAAAAAGAAGGTGGGCACCATGGTGCCCACCTTTGCAACAACCCGACATGAGTGATCTCATCAGCTCAGCTTGCGACGAAGCAAGCCCAGGCCAACCATACCCATACCGAGTAAGCTCAGCGTCATACCACCATCCGGAACCGACACATTGTCCAACCGGAAACTGTCCTGGGAACCCGCCCCGAACAGAGCACCCACCTTGAGGCCGATGCTTTCAGTACTTGCCCCCGTCAGGAACGAAACGGAGTACTGCGTCCAGCCTGCTGTCTGGGTGCCAATGTTCCCAAGCCCGTTCACTGCCACCAGACTCCCACTCATATTCACGCCGGAATATTCCAGGGCCTGCAGCTGAATCTCACTGTCACCCACAAAGCCATCCGACTCCTGGCGCCCGGTATGTCCGTTAAACCCTGCGCCGATCGCCTGATAGTCAAAGGTGAGCGTATATAAGGTATTCGGATCCACATCCAAATAGTACTGCCGCAAATCCTGGATGTGATTGGCATTGCCTCCCGAGGCATTCGCCCCTGAAGTCGCCAACGCATAACCATCTACAATAGACCAGGAGGCATATTGGTTCCGATCCGCATCCTTGATAAACCACGCCTGGCTTCCTGTCGCTGGCACGCCGATGGAGATACTGGTGGTGCTATCAAAGCCACCGTCCTGGATCATCAGACCATACCCTTGAGTCCAACCGCCCAGAACCAGCCCCGATACGGTGGCCATCTTCACCCATTTAGCTAACCTCGATTTCATGCGCATTCTCCTTTCGATCAGGTTGTTTTGTCACTTGCTCTACACGGTGTCAGTAAATAGCACAGGGTATGCCATCCTCCCTGCATCCAGAGTAATCACGACCTAAGCCGTTGATAACCAATTGATAAGCATGTTAGTCGTCAAGTCGCAACCTCTTCCAGGTCTTCATGATTCTGTAAAAGAAATCGACAAAGTCCACCGACGCCATACCTTTAGAAAATCCATTTCCGCGACATTTTCGCGTCAAAACCGCAGAATTTTGAATGCCATGCCGCCTTTTTGAGGGCGACGTTATCTCTGGCACACCTCACGCTATAGGTGTGGCTGTTGGAAGATGGCATTGGTGAAGGAGCGCACATGAGCGACAGTAAATACTTGTCAACGGGCGAGGCGGCCAAGGTGCTCGGGATTTCCCGATCAACCGTAGCCCGTCGTTTTGACGAAGGCTCGCTCCGCGGCAAATCCCACCCTATTACCGGAGAGCGACTGATCTCCACCGAGAGTATCACCCATTTCTTCGAAGACCATGTCCATGCCGGCGCACACTATCGGGATATTGCCCTCTTCGAGCACCGACGGCGGTGGCCGAGATATGCCGTGCATCTCCCCTGCACTCTCGAATTGTACGTTACCGATAAGCCGCTTGAAGATACCCGGGGTGGTGCGATGGTTGATAACATCAGTTTAGATGGAGCGGGGCTTTCACACATCCAGTTCGACGCCCATTGCATCCCGACTGAATCCTTCCGGATCCTCTTGGAGATCGATCACCCTCTTCTGCCTGCCTGGAGCGCTTACTGCCAGGTCATCCGCCTGCACGTCAACGGGCAACTCTCCGCAGGCTTGCAGTTCATGCATATTACGAAATCATGTTGTGACAAGATTGCGGCCCTTGATCGTCGGGATCGCTTACAGGTTGAGCCCTGATGACTGAAGGATGCCCCGCCCCATCAACATGATCATTTCCTCTGAAACCTCCCATAATACCGCATCCCGTACCCTGCCTGCCTGCGACCGCTCTTCCCCGATGAACATCTGGCATGGATATTGCGGTAGGAACTATTCAGTAAACATGAAGGAAGGAGCGCAGTAGGTATGAGAACATGGGTAACCGCATTAGGAGTAAGTATAATCGCATTGGCTTTTGCCAACAGTGGGTCGTCGATCACGATGACCTCGGTGGATGGGAACTGGATGAACGTCGTAGGCGATCCAACCCCGGTCTTGCAAAGCGTCAGCATAGGCTACGGCAACGGGACTGAGGATCAGGTCCGCTGGGGCGACCCGGCCGGCTGGTTCAGTTGTGATCGAAGCGGACTCGGCTTTACGGGCGCGGGCACGCCTCAGACCTTCGCGACTGAGCAGGCGTTCGAAATCGGGCAGCTCCGGCACTTCAACTACCCGGTATATAACGCGGCTTCGGCGGCGGATCTGCAGCTGAGCATGGCGTTTTCGGACCCGGCCGGACTGAACGGGATGTTCCAGTTCACGTTCGCCGTCAACGAGACGGCAAACAACTACTGGCCGACCGATAATCCGCTCAATGATGACTTCATCAGTTTTCCGTCATCATTCTCAAGTGAAACCATTACGATCGGCGGGATAACCTATACGCTCAGGCTATTGGGATTCGGCTCAAACCCCGACAATCTCGTCAGCCAGTTCAGATCTTCCGAAGGAGACGTCAACAGCACGTTGCTATGGGGGAAGATTACGACTGAGATGCCCGTTGGCGTGCCGGATGGGGGGACCACCCTCGTCCTGCTTGGCCTAGCGATGATGGCCCTGTTCACAATCAAGCAACAACACAAGGCCTGCCGGTAACGGTTAAGACAACAAGTTGGATGGGTATTTCTACAGCGCCCCGCTCCCCTCCACCGGGTTCATCAGCCCGGGGTAAGGAGCCGGGGTGGCTGTTTTTTGTATATCGTTACAGATAGGTTGATCAGGGAATCCATAACTGACTAATCAGGGAATCCCTGATTGCCGTAAGCGTCAGGAGGCGTATGGTGAAATCCAGTCATGATTACTGACACCATACTTCCGGTCATCCTCGGTTGTGCCACAACAGGAGGCGTCATCGCGTGCCTGTGGCTGCGTGAACCCGCCTCCTTCGCTAGTCGCATGCTGGTGCTAGCCATGGCAGCCCTTGCCGGCGATGCGCTGTGTACTGGATTCAGCCTCCACGCGCAAAACTGCCTGCAAGTAGTCGTCTGGCAACGTTCCGGAATGATGACCAGGACGGTTGCTTTGCTCAGCCTGACGCTCTTCAGCCTGGCTTATGCCCGGGTTAACTTCAGGGAGTTCCTACGCTGGTGGCGCTGGCCGCTATCAGTCATTGGGGTGGTTCTGGGCGGCCTTGCGGTATCAGGGTGGAATGACTGCGTCACCACTTTGCGTCTGTCGGAAGTTGACTCAGGGTGGAGACTGGGCCTGGGACGAGCAGGCAGTTTTATACTTTCGCTACAATTGTTGCTGGCCGTGGCCGCACTCATGAATATGGAACGAACGCTGCAGGCCGCCATAGGAACTCTGCGGTGGAAGGTCAAGTTCGTCACTCTCGGCGTAGGCGTTGTCCTGGCGGCACAAATCTATACCATCACCCAGACGATTATCCTCGGCGCAGTCACACCCCTCTCAGGCGAGATCAACCTGGCCGCCATGGTCGCGGGGGGGGTACTGGTGATCGCCTCGCTGTTTCGCGCCCACCTGGGCGACGGGGATCTCTACATCTCAACCCATCTCATTTTCAGATCGCTGACCATATTGGTCGTCGGGGGATATCTTGTCGCCGTCGGGGGGGCCGCCAAACTCTTCTTCAATAGGGGCGATGACTGCACGTTCCTGCCATTTAAGTTCCTGCTGTTGCTCACCGCGTTGGTGGCGCTGGGAATTGCCCTGCTTTCCGACCGCCTGCGGCAACGTGCCAAACTTCTCCTGAGTCGTCATTTATTGCGGCCACGCTACGACCATCGCCAAGTCTGGGCGACGCTGATCGGACGAACCTCGCAAGCCGAAACGGCTCCCTCATTCTGCCAGGAAACAGCGAACTGGATCTCCGAAACGTTTGAAATCATGTCCGTGACGATCTGGCTCCTCGACGAATCGGTAGCGAAGCTCAGTTTTGGAGGGTCGACCAGAGGGCCGGAATCCCAGGCCATCACGCCGACCGGTGCAAACATCAATAGCCTGACCCGCGGCTTGAGGGCCAACGGCGATCTCATCGACCTGGAGTCAGCCACCGGTGACTGGATCGACCTGATCAAACACCTCTCCCCGGACACGTTTCATTTGGGCGGGCCGCAACTCTGCCTGCCGTTACTGGCAGGACAGGATATGGTGGGCATGATGGTCATGACGGACAGGGTTCAGCGCCTCCCTCTTACCGCGGAAGAACTGGACCTGATCCGAACCATTGCCGCGCATGTGGCCGCAAGACTGTACGTGTTCCGGCTGTCTGAACAAGTCCTGCAGGCTAAACAGATGGAAGCCTTCCAGGCCATGTCCGCATTTTTTGTGCATGACCTCAAGAATACCGCGTCAACGTTGTCTCTCATGCTGCAAAATCTGCCCACTCATTTTGATGACCCGGCCTTCCGCCACGATGCGTTGCGTGCCGTCGCAAAAAGCGTGGACCGGATCAATGCCATCATCGCCAAGTTGGCACTCTTCCGGCAAGGCATGGCCATCACCCCGACTCCTGCGGACTTGAATACGGCCGTAACGGCAACCTTGGCTGAAATGACGGTTCCAGCAGGAATTGAAGTCCACCCTAAGTTGCGCCCATTACCGATCATTCCCCTGGATGGCGAGCAAATCAAGAAAGTGTTGTTAAACCTGCTGCTCAATGCCTGTGAAGCGATGCCACAAGGAGGTTCCCTGGACATCGAAACGGAGCTTCAAGAGCCCTGGGTGCTGCTGACGGTGGCGGATAGCGGCATTGGGATGTCAGTCGATTTCCTGCGCCGGTCATTATTCCACCCGTTCAAAACATCCAAGCCTCAAGGTTTGGGGATCGGCCTGTTTCACGCCAAGGTGATTGTGGAGTCCCATGGCGGCCGGATCGAGGTCGAGAGCGAACCGGAAAAAGGCAGTCAATTCAGGGTCTGGTTACCTGTTAAAGGAGGCATACATGAATCCGCAACTTCTTGTCGTCGATGATGAGGATGAGATCCGAACCCAGATGAAATGGGCGCTGGCCGATCACTACACGGTCTCTCTCGCCGCCAGCCGTGAGGAAGCGCTGGCCGGGGCGGCCGTTCATGCCCCTGAACTCGTTTTACTTGATCTGGGGCTACCCCCTTCCCCGGATGAGCCAACGGAGGGCTTGCTGACCCTCGCCACGCTGATTTCTCAAAACCGTTTCCTGAAAGTGATCGTGATTACAGGCCAAGGAGAACGCAGCATGGCCATGAAGGCCATCAGTGACGGGGCGTATGATTTCCTGACAAAACCGGTTGATATGGACGAGTTGAGAATCATCTTGAAGCGGGCCAGGTATGTCGCCCAGCTTGAACGGGAACACGATGCCCTGCAACGACGGGTGACTGAAACCGGATTTGAAGGAATGATCGGTTCGAGCCCAGAAATGCAAGACGTCTTTCGGATGATCAGGAAGGTCTCTACTACGGAAGCACCAGTATTGATTCTCGGCGAAAGCGGAACCGGCAAGGAGATGACCGCCCTGGCCATTCATCGGCTCAGCTCGAGAGCGGCCGGGCCGTTCGTACCTATCAACTGTACGGCGATTCCAGAAAATCTATTGGAGAGCGAATTGTTTGGCCATGAGAAAGGGTCCTTTACAGGGGCTCATGCCCAATGCAAAGGACGGTTTGAAGCCGCCCAAGGCGGGACCTTATTTCTTGATGAAATCGGGGATCTGCCGGCTTCGGTCCAGATCAAACTCCTCAGATTCTTGCAGGACAGGATGATCGAACGGGTCGGGGGGCGGGGATCCATTGAAATCAATACGCGAATCCTGGCGGCAACCAATAACAATCTGGAAAGCACCATTCAGGCAGGGCGATTCAGGGAAGATCTCTATTACCGGCTTGCCGTGGTCGTCATCCGGATGCCGCCGTTACGGGAGAGATCCGGCGATATCCCCATCGTCGCCAAAGCCCTGCTTCAAAAACATGCAATGGAAAGCCAGCGGACCCTTTCGGGATTCAGTCCTGAAGCGATCCGCTTGATGGGCTCTTATCCCTGGCCCGGAAATGTCCGCGAACTGGAAAACCGGATTAAACGCGCCGTCATCATGACCGAAGGCCACCAGATCACATTAGGAGATCTCGATCTCACAGGCACCTTACCGGATAAATCCGGAAAATCCTTGAAGGAAGCCCGGGAAACCTTGGAACGCGCAATGATCTTTAAATCCATCGAGCGCAATGCAGGAACCATCAGTCGGGCAGCCGAGGAACTGGGTGTCAGCCGCCCAACCCTTTACGAACTGATGGCAAAGCTGGGCATTAAGAAAGCCGACTTGAAGGGGCAGGATTCACCTGCTTAACCTTGACGTTATTAACCATTCAAAGGTGAGCGGTCGCGTTGCCCTATTGCCCGCCACAAACCGGCCACAGCGGCAAAGCACTATTCTTGCTGCTGCGGCTGATCGTGCCGGCCACATCCGACCCGAACCACACCACCCAGGCGTAAACCGGATCACCCGCATAGGTGGTACTGGTCCAATAGAAGTTTGTCACCATCCCGCCAAACGGGTGCCCTGGCGTCAACGAGCTATTGGCCTGCCCCTGATCAACCAGACTCGCTAATTCGGCCCGGTTCGGCAGCCGCCAACCGGTGATGCCCCCGTAATTCAAGTTGTTACAGTAATCGACTGCCGTTGCCCAATTCGTTGAGATTCCTGCCACGTTGGCGTTTCGCGCCCAGATCAACCCCGTCAGATTATCCAGAACCACATTGGTATCTGACAGAACCGAAAACCGGGGATCAGGCCATGCAATCCCCGCCTGTACTGACCCGTCATCGCCGTTCTGATACGAAGTCGTCTGCCCGGTCTTCGGTACGGATGCGACAAAGTGAGTCCGGTTACTACTCACCGCGACCCGGTAAAACATCGGGACAGGGACGGTGATGGTGTTGCTGGCTGACTGGACCGCAACCAGTGACCCGTAACTGGAATGCCAACTGCCGGAACCGTCGATGGCCGGCGCCCATTGCACATCGTAATACAGATTCGTGAGACAGTTGGTCCAAGTCAGTTCCCCGGCTCCAGTGAACGCAATAATATCAGGGGATTGTGCATGCGCCGGGATCACACCACTCAACACCCCCACGACCATGACCTCACTCATCACTCTCCGCAGTATTTTTACCCGATAATTCATCTGAGGACTCCTTTTTACACACCTATTCATCACGATCCCTTCGCCCACCCCTTACCCGTATGAAACCTGCCAGATCCCAGGACCTATGTATGTCAGGGAATCCCTGAAAGGACCTTGCCAAATCCCTGACGATCAACGCAAAAAAAGAGCAGCACGAGTTGTGCTGCTCAAAAACAAACGATGCACGTTTGTTTTTCAACCGTTCATGCGACGCGTGATGGCCGCAATTCCGGTCAGTGCCAGGCCGAGCAAGGTCACGGTCGAGGCACCATCAGGAACGGACGTCGAGGACTCCGCATCATGCGAGAAGGGAGCAAACTCAACCATATCGGTGGTCAATATCTGATCTCCCTTGACCCGCGCGCCAGTCTCGCCGGCCGTCCCGGCCGCTACCTGGAACAGGTCGAAGTGGATCCCGTACCCGGCATCCAACCCGTTGACGTCCACAGCGAAACTCTGCCAGTAGAAGCCGCTGTTAGCTGCTGCCACGGGATCACCGGGAACGTCCTGAACATTATAGACCAGGCACTGTTTATTCGCATCGAACACGACATTAAACTCCATGAAATAGGTATCAAATATTCCATGGGGCGCGAGCTCGCTTCCAATCGCGGTCGTGTCAGGCAGTAAGGCATCCGGGGGTCTGCCCCAGGCCATATCTGCAGCCACATTGTACGTCACGCCGTTGAAACTGAACGTCCCCACCGACGGCGCCGGTGAACTATTGGCTGTTTTGGGATACAAAGCGGCCGAGATGCGATACAGACCCGACAGGCTGGAATCACTGTCCGGGTTCAACAATGCGAACACATCAAATGTTTTCGCATTGGCGATGGTGGTTCCATCCACATAGGTTCCCCCACCGATATCCAACTGAAGCGTCGGAATGGCTATTGCCGACACCCCTCCGAGCAGGACGGCCGCAATAAACGCGACCTTGATACTGGACCTGCTACGGTCTAACAATCCTGAACTTTTCATATTTCACCTTCTTTCCCTACACATTCCCATTCACGTCATCTAGTTATTCAGCTTGAGGTATGCCATCCCGCGCCTAACTTGTTTCAACCTCACCCCAGCCATCGCAGCTCTCTCTGATGCAACATGATGTATATGCAGGAATGCCCGGCTAGCCCACCTTGCAACGCAAAAAGCATTTGCCGTAAAGGCCGTTTTGTAAAGAAATCCGACACTCAGTAGTGTTATGTCCATCTCACTTAAAATATATCGCTAACTAATCACGCCAGATGTCTTTTCTCTTGGCCGTTCTTTCTTGATCTGTTATTAGGGCCAAGGAGGATGCATCTATGGCACACACTAAATGGTTGGGCATATTTCTCCGTTACGGCTTGATTCTGGTTGTGGCGTCTGGCTGCTCGAACGCGCACTACCAAGACCGGCATATGAAACGTGCTGACCGGTATTTCGAGCTGAAGCAGTACCAGAACGCGTCCATCGAATACGGGAACGTCCTGCAGCAGGATAACACAAACATAGCCGCCCTTTGCCAAATGGGCCTGTGCAGCTTGGAACTCAACAACCCCCCGCAGGCCGTTGCCTTGGTGCTCAGGGCCGAGCGCCTCGCTCCTGACGATTTTAACATCAAAGCCATTTTAGCACGTTTGTACCAGGCAAACGGGACCCCTGCCAAAGCGCGGGAACTGGCGCTTGCCGCGTTTTCAAAAGGAACACGCCCGCTCGAAATGCTGACCATTGTGGCTGAAACGGCTCACTCCCGGACTGAGGCTGAAGACGCACTGCGCCTGGTCGCAGCGGCCAAAGATCGATTCAGCACCAACGCCGACTATTATGCGGCTGAAGGGCTCCTGTCATTGCGGCTAGGAGATGTAAAATCCGCCGAGGCTAGCTTTCATATGGCCTTGGACATTGATTCTGCTTTTGCCCGCGGCTATCTGGGGTTGGCCATGCTGCACCAGCTGAAAGGCGATAGGGAGCAGGCTGAACGAAACTACCGGAAAGCGGCTGATCTTGCCGGAATACACTCACCCGAAACGATCAAATGGGCGCTCTTTGAACTCCAGACCGGTAAACCAGAGGAGGCGAAACGGATCTTCGAAGCGATGGCGGCAACGCCCTCGCGGTCCCCGCTGGCCTTGCTCCAGTTGACAAAGATTGCGATGAGCCAGCGGCAATTCGCGGAGGCAGAAAAGGCCGCTGACAGGATCCTCAGTCAGTTCCCGAATCATATCGAGGCGCGACTCCTGCGAGCCCAATCAAAACTGGCCGGCGGCAAGACCGCGGCCGGACTTAACGAATTGAAACAAATGGTCGTTGCTTTTCCGCATGCCGGAGCACTCCGGTATGAACTCGCCCTGGCATTAGCCCAAACGGGTGCTCCAGACAAGGCCATATCCGAGCTCCACACCGCACTCCAGCTCAAGCCGGATTACAGTGATGCGACGTTGTTGCTTGCAGATCTTTTCATACGCACCGGGGATGCCCCCTCCGCCATCCAGGTTCTGAGCGATCTGTTGCTGAAACACCCGGATTTGGGGCGCATCTATGTATTGCTCGGGGCATCACATCAGTCACTCGGGCAATTTGACCTGGCGCTCACTGATTATGCAAAACTGGGGCAGCTTGATCCCAAAAGCCCCCAATCCCCCTATCTGACGGGGTTAATCCACCTGAAACAGAAAAATCGCGAAGCGGCCATCCGCTCCTTTACCCAGGCCTCGACAGTGGCGCCCGGCTTTACCCTCCCTCTGGCCCAGCTGGTATCGATCGACCTGAATGCGCACCAGGGTACACAAGCTCTGGCCCGCATTGATCGGGCGATTGAGCTGACATCTGAATCAGGACCCTTGTGTTATCTGCAAGGTCAGATTTACCTGAGCATGGGAAGTCCCGACCAAGCGGAGGCCGCATTCCGGCGGGCCATTGAGTTTGAACCCGAATCCATCTCCGCATATGTGGCCTTGAGTCGGCTCTACCTGTCATCCCGCCGCGAGGATGAAGCGCTCCGTCGATTATCCGAGGCCCTTCAAAAAGCCCCGCATGATCCCGCCTGCCTGATGCTTAGCGCCCTCCTCCGGACTCATCAATTTCAATTCCAGACCGCGGCCGACCTCTACGAGGAGCTCATCAAGATTCGTCCGGACTTTATTCCGGCCCTTAATAATCTCGCCTGCCTGTATGCCGACAACCTGAATCAGCTGGAAAAGGGGCGCAATCTCGCTATGCGCGCCAGAGACATCGCTCCGCATGACCCGTATGCCGCCGATACACTGGGATGGATTCTTTTCCGCAGTGGCGACACCCGCTGGGCCGCCAGTCTCCTTCAGGAAAGCGCCGAGGCCTTGCCCACCGAAGGTGAAGTCCTCTACCATTTGGCCAGGACTCAACTGGCGATGGGCCGCGAGGCGGCGGCCCGTGACACCCTCAGGGCTGCAATGATGACCGAAAAAGAGTTTTTGCAGAAAGCCCATGCGTCACGCCTACTCACCCTCCTCGAATCTCCCACTCCGGTTCCAGACGAGAGGCTACAGGGGACCATCAGGGAGATCCTGAAAGAGGATCCCGACAACCCCTCGGCACTAACCCGCCTGGCGGCGCTCCAGGCTTCCAGGGGCGACAGTGCCTCCGCCGTGAAGATTTACGAACAGGTAGGCACCACCTGCCCGACCTATTATCCCGCCTCGCTCAGACTGGCAGCGATCCTCCTGCAGCAGGCCGCCTCGCAAGATCGAGCCTTTTCGCTCGCCTGCAAGGCCCACGAAAGTGCCCCGGACGACCCTGAAGCGGCCCACCTTCTGGGATGGATTGCCTATCAGAAGAACCAGTACAAATGGGCGCTCAGCCTGCTTCTTGGCGCCGCTGGCGCAGATGCCCGCAATCCTCAACTTCTTTACCACCTCGCTTTGGCCAAGTACAGAACAGGCCAGGAGCAGGACTCCATCGCATTGGCACGTCAAGCACTTGCCATGAAGCAGCCGTTTGAAGAAGCCTCCGATGCAACAGAATTTCTTAAACTCACGAATCCTGATGCGAGCTCCAGGTCCCCTCAGTCCGGGCTCGACCTGGCCACACAGGTGCTGGCCCGGGATCCGGCCAATTTCCCTGCGTTCATGCTGGCTGGCCGGGCGCAGTGTACGCTGGGACACACCGCAGAGGCTAAACACTGTTACGAAACTCTCCTCGCGATCCAAAGTGATTTCGCTCCGGCCCTTCTCGCGGTGGCTTCTCTCTATGCGGCCTCAGGGGAATCTGAAAAAGCACTTGAGGCGGCACAAAAGGCACGAGTACAACTGCCCGACAATGTCCCCGCCGCGAAACTTCTGGGGGGGCTCTCTCTTGCCAAAGACCAGAACGAATATGCGGCTGCCCTTTTCCAGGAGGTCATTACCCGGACCCCCCGAGACCCCGAGGCGCTCCTCGGCCTGGGCCAAGCCCGTATGAAATTACGAGAAACAGATGCCGCCCGAAAGGCTCTGAAACAGGTAATCGAAGTTGCTCCGGTATCAGCTTCAGCGGATGTTGCGCGGCACTCCCTGAACGAACTCGCCCGATAAGTCCCCCCTCGCAACGGAGTTCAAAGTTCCGAATTCAAAGTTAAGGCCTTCGTCTGGTCTTGACTCGAAACTCGGAACTTTCAACCCGGAACTCTAAACGCCCCCCCCTATCAGGTTTTTCGTAGTTTTTTTTACGGATATCCCCGATAGGCGTGATTCCCCCCCAAGGAATAGGATGCGTCCAGTGGAATGAATCAGGTCTTAACGATTTTAGAAAGCAGCATAATTGATGGGGCGGAGCTGTGCTTAATTCAACTCAACGTCAGGAGAAATGATCCTCATGAAGATGCCTCGTTTCCAGCTTACAAAGTGTCTTCGTCTGGCCGTGCTCGGACTGTCCATCCAGACCGGCGCGATGTTGCTCACCGGATGCTTTTCCTATCCCTCTCCTAACGGGCCTAAAGAACCTGGACCTGTGGTCACCATGAATCTGGTCCCCTCGGATGAACTGGAAATCCGTTTTCTCGGGGCTCCCGACCTCAACACCATTCAGAAAATCCGCCGCGATGGCTGCATCTCACTGGGTCTGATCGGCGACGTGAAGGCGGAAGGCCTGACTCCCACGGAACTGCGGAACGATCTGTTGACCCGCTATGAATCGAGAATTCAAACCAAGGAGATTACGGTCATCGTCAGAACTCAGGCCCCCGTCTTTGTCACCGGCATGGTCAAACAACCCGGCCGGGTGGAATTCCAGAAACAGTTTACCGCGTTGCAGGCGATCATGGCCATGGGCGGGTTCGACGAGACCTGGGCCGAGGTCCGGGATGTCGTGGTCATCCGCCAGGAAGGCAATCTGAGCAAAGGGTATCACCTCAACTTTGCCGGAGCCCTCAAGGGGAAAGACCACACCCCTTTTTATCTGCAACCTCTTGACATTGTTTATGTGCCTCGAAAATCATTTTGACGCTTTTATCAAAAACCGACCACGGGAAGGGAGGCTATATGAGCCTGACACATTTTATAAAATCACACTTCAACCTCTCTGAATTGCTAGACCCCACCGCGCTCGATGCGGCCGCCCCTGTGGACCAGTTCAGAGCCATGATCCAGAAGGAACGTCATTTGGCAGACCGGACTGGACGGCGGTTATCCGTGCTGATCTATAACACAGACATGACCTCCCCTTCCGATTTGGCCAAACTGATCGACACCCTGAAAGGGCGAATCCGGGATACCGACGACATTGGCTGGATGGCACCCAATGAACTGGGCATTCTGCTCCGTGACACCACTTATGAGGGGGCTGAGGTTCTCGCCAAGACGCTCACGATGCGTCTCACGCAGGAACATCCGCCATTTGCGTGGAAAATCTTCTGTTACCCCGAGAACCCCGAAATGACGGAGGCCTTGGCCCCGCCTTTTCCCACGTGGAAACGAATGACTGACATTATTGCGTCGGCCACTATCCTGCTTTGTTTATCCCCTCTTTTGATCCTGATTTCTCTAGGCATTGTCCTGGTGGCACCCGGCCCTGTTTTTTTCCAGCAAGAGCGAATCGGGTATCTTGGCCGCCGGTTCATGTGCCTGAAGTTCCGGTCCATGAAAGTAAATGCCTCCACCGCCAGTCACCGGGCCTATCTTAAAGAGCTCATTTATTCGGGCATTCCCTTGAAGAAGCTCGATGAGGCACATGACCCCCGGATCATTCCATTAGGTCGCCTGATGCGCGCCAGTGCCCTGGATGAACTACCTCAACTCTTCAATGTGCTGAAAGGCGATATGAGTCTAGTCGGGCCGCGCCCCTGCCTCGATTATGAATATGAAACATTTCTGCGGTGGCACAAACGTCGCTTCGAATCATTTCCAGGCCTGACGGGGCTCTGGCAGGTTAGCGGCAAAAACAAAACCTCCTTTGCCGAAATGATACGGCTGGATGTGGCCTATGAACGACGACGGTCATTCCTGTTCGACCTGATGATCATGGCCAGAACACCCCTGGTGCTGCTTGAGCAACTCATCGACACCTTCAATCCCCCACTAAAGGAGCAAGCCTATGAGTCGGCCCATTAATATTGGCATTGTCGGATATGGATACTGGGGGCCCAATCTGGTCAGGAATTTCAAAAGCCTCAAGGGATGTAATGTCAAGCTGGTCTGTGACCCTAATCCCAAGCGGTTGGCCCATCTTCACGACCTGTATCCCGACATTGAGACCTATTCTGACTTCAACCTGATGTTAAAAGACGGTGATGTCGAGGCGCTCGCCATTGCCACGCCTGTTCACTTGCACTACTCCCTTGCCAAAACCGCACTGGAAGCAGGGAAACACACGTTTATCGAAAAGCCCATGGCAAGCTCGGTCGCCGAATGCCGCAGTCTCTGCGCTATTGCAAAACAGCGGGATCTCACCCTCATGATCGGCCACACCTTCCTGTATTCATCGCCTGTCCGGAAAATCAAGGAGATCGTCGATTCCCAGGAACTTGGCGATCTTTGCTACATCAGCTCGCGCCGGCTCAACCTTGGCCTCTTCCAAAAAGACATCAACGTCGTCTGGGATCTGGCCCCCCACGACCTCTCCATCATTGCCTATCTCATGAATAAATGGCCCTCCGCCGTCAATTGCCACGGAAAAGGCAATCTCAACCAGGCTACCGAGGACATTGCCAACCTCACACTGTTTTTCGATAAGGCCGGGTTTGCAATGGTACATAGCAGCTGGCTGGATCCACGCAAGGTGCGCGAAATGACCATTGTCGGCACCAAGAAAATGCTGGTCTACGACGATCTGGAACCGCTGCAAAAGATCCGCATTTATGACCAGCATGTTGACGCGCCTCCCCACTATGACACCTTCGGCGAATTCCAATATTCGTATCATTACGGAGATATGGTGGCGCCTCATTTGAAACAGGAAGAACCGCTGAAGGTAGAGTGCCAGCACTTCCTCGACTGCATCCAAAACCGAAAGTCCCCGTTTTCAAATGGGTATCAGGGGCTCCAGGTAGTTGCGATTCTTGAATCAGCCAGCGAATCAATCAAACGTGGCGGGGAGCGGATCAACCTCCCCGCGGACCTTGCCTCAACCACATTCTCGGAGTTTCAGGGGTGAAAGATAAATCAGAATCCAGAGCGGAGCCGGCGCCACTTCGCTGCATTGCGCCAGATGTAAAGCTGGGGAAGGATGTTCTTATCCGGAATTTCACCAATCTCTATGGTTGCGAGATTGGGGATGGATCCCGAATCGGTGCCTTTGTGGAAATTCAAAAAGGGGTCCGCATCGGGAAAGCCTGCAAGATTTCGAGTCATACGTTTGTGTGCGAAGGAGTGACCATCGAAGACAACGTCTTCATCGGACATAATGTCACGTTTATTAATGACCGGCTGCCCCGCTCCACCAATAGCAGTGGAGTCCTGCAGTCCGAGAAAGACTGGGTTTGTTCGCCTACGCTGGTCAAGAAAGGCGCATCGATTGGTTCAAGCGCCACCTTGCTCTGCGGCATTACCATTGGAGAGAATGCCCTGGTGGGCGCCGGCAGCGTGGTGACCCATGATGTCCCACCTAACACGATCGTGGCGGGCAATCCTGCTCATATTCTTAAACAAATGGAGGCATAAACTATGGATAAGATTCCGTTTCTTGACCTGAAGGCTCAATACGCACAATTACGCGATGAGATTAATCCCGCCATACAGGAGGTGCTGAATAGCGCGGCATTTGCCAGCGGCCCCTTCGTTAAAACGTTTGAAGAAGAATTTGCGGCATTCTGTCATTGCGCTGAAGCCGTAGGGGTGGGAAACGGGACGGATGCACTATGGCTGGCGTTGCTGGCCCTCGGCATCAAGCCTGATGACGAAGTGATCACCGTCCCCAACACCTTTATGGCCACCGCGGAAGCCCTCAGCCTGTGCGGGGCGCGTCCCGTGTTTATTGACATCAATGAACAAACCTACCTGATGGATCCAACCCGTATTGAAGCGGCGATCACCTCCAAAACCAAGGCGATTATTCCTGTTCATTTATACGGCCAGATGGCGGATATGGACTCCATCATGGCCATTGCCCGGCGACATGGGCTGTGGGTCGTTGAAGATGCCTCCCAGGCGCATGGCGCGGAATACCGGGGGCGCCCGGCCGGTTCTATCGGGAATGCCGGCTGCTTCAGCTTCTATCCTGGAAAAAACCTGGGAGCCTACGGGGAAGCAGGAGCGGTCGTAACCAATGACCCCACCCTCGCCCAGCGGATACGGTTGCTTCGTGAGCATGGCCAGCCTCAGAAATACATCCACAGCATCATTGGCTGGAACTGCCGCATGGACGGGATCCAGGGCGCGATCCTCAGCGTCAAACTCAAGCACCTCAAGACGGCCAATGAAAAACGACGGCAACATGCCGAGCATTATGAATCCTTGTTTGCCGGCATTCCGGGAATTATCCGCCCCGTTGCGGCGAGCGATGCCAAACATGTCTACCATATCTATACGATCCGGACACGCCACCGGGACGAATTGATCCAGCACATGGATCGACAGGGAGTGACCTGCGGGATCCATTATCCCATCCCGCTCCACCTGCAGGAAGCCTACCGGTTTCTGGGCTGGGGTGAAGGAAGTTTTCCGATTGCCGAACGGTGTGCACGCGAGCAACTCTCCCTGCCCATGTATCCGGAGTTAACTCACGATCAGATTTCCCGGGTGGCGAATGGGGTAACGGAATGGGCGGCAACCCGGAACCCGTTACTTCTGTATGAATCCACTCCCTCCTTAATCCACCGTGAGCCTAACCCCTTTAAAGCCGCTTAATCCCCTGAATGAACTGGCTTGGGATGAGCGCGTATTGTCCAGCGGAAGCACATGTGTGTTTCACAGCAGGGCCTGGATTAAAACCCTCGTGGAGAGCTATGGGTTCGCGCCAGTCTGTTTTACACGAACCTGTGACCAATTGTTTGATGTGCTCATTCCCCTGATGCAGGCGCAAAGCTGGGCGACGGCCCGACGGGGTGTCTCCCTCCCGTTTTCTGATTACTGCCAATGGATCCTCCCCGAAAAAGATCAGGAATCGGTTTTTATCCAGCTTTATGATGAGGGCAGACGACGGGGCTGGCAATATCTGGAAACACGCAATGAAATGCATTGGCAGGCATCCGCTCCGGCATTTGAACGTGTATGGCAACATGAACTCCCTCTCACCCCGTTGCCCGGCGCGCTGTGGAACGGCTTGACCCCCGAAGTTCGCACGGCCCTACGTAAAGCGCAGAAGGCCGGGGTGGAGGTGAGATTCACCAGAGACCTGAGTGACCTGCGGATATTTTATGACCTTCACTCTTTAACCCGGAGAAACCAGGGCATTCCCCCTCAGCCTTGGATGTTTTTCAATAACCTTTACAGGAATGTCATCGCCTCAGGACTTGGAGAAATTGGAATCGCACATCAGAAAGGAGTTCCTCTTGCAACCGCACTCTATCTCTATTTCGGCCATTCGGCGCTGTATAAATACGGCGCTTCTGACCCGCACCTCCTCCCCTTCCGCGGGAATAACGCACTTATGTGGGAGGCCATCTCCCGATGTGCACAAAACGGGTTTACGCAATTCTCACTGGGACGCACCGACCTGGCAAATGAAGGACTACGCCGTTTCAAACTTGGGTGGGGATGCCGAGAAAGTTCGCTGGATTATTTCAGATATGATTACCGGCTAGGAACCTTCCTGACGAAACCGGGAAATCCCCCCCAATGGCCACATCGTATTGTCCGGAATAGCCCGATCCCGCTCGTTCAACTTATCGGCAAACTGCTCTACCCTCATCGATCATGACAAAACAAACTGACAGTTCATTGCTCACCCCTGACACCATCGAGCATATCTGCTCCGTCATCCATTTCAATAAATGGCTGATTTCAGCATGTTTTCTGACGGGATTAGCCATTGCCATTACCCTGTTTCAGCTAACCCCAACCACCTTCCCCTCTGAGGCAAAATTGCTTATCCGTTACGTGAGTGAAGCAGTCCCTCTCGCATCAGGCTCAGGAAGCAGCGTCGTCGCTCCGGGCGTCAATGTCATTAATTCTGAAATCGCGATCCTGGAAAGCCGGGATCAAATTGAAAAAGCCGTGAATGACATCGGCCTGAAACGTTTTGGCGCAGAAGGGACCAATGAAACGGATCGCTTCCTGACCCTTCGCACCGTCCTCAAAAGCTTAAATATCGAAGCAGTGAACAACAGTAATATTATTTCCCTCCGATTCGAAGGATTAGACCCTTCATTGGCTCAGGATTTTCTCTCATCCCTGATCCATCATTATCTCGAAAAACATTCAGAGATTCACCGGGATGCGGGAGCTTACGAATTCTTATCCAAACAAACGGATCAGCTCCGATCCCGACTCAACGAAACCGAAGCTGAACTTCGCGCCTTAAAGACCGATACGGGTATCATCTCACTTGAAGATTCCGCGAAGTTCGTTTCAGGAAAGATCGAGGATTTGGAGCGTCAACAGCGGGAAGCGGAAACGTCATTAGCGGCAAGTGACGCCAAAGTCGGGATGCTACGGCCCGCCCTCTCCATTACTTCAACCAATATGACCAGGGTCTTCCCCCCTCTGGAATCAACTTCTCCCTCCTCTCCTTCCTCCAATTATTCACTACTCGTGGAGCGTCTCAAGCAATTGCAAAGCCGTGAAGCGCAACTTCTCTACAGCTATATGGCATCAAGCGGGCCAGTGCTAGCGGTCCGTGCCCAGATTTCGCAAGCCCAAAAGGAGGTCGACGACGAGTTCAGGCTGAGAAACCAGATTCCCGTAGAGATGACGAATGTGGTCATCACCGCAGGAGCCCAGGAATGGAGTCTGGCCTTGAGAACGGGCGAGGCTGAAGGAGCGGCCTTGAGAGCCAAGATTGAAGTCTTAAAAAAACAAATGGAACAGGCACAGGCCCAGGCAAAACATCTCGCCACACTCGATGAGCGAATGGTTCAGCTCCAGCGCAACAAAGAACTCCAGGAGGAGAACTACCGGTATTTTTCAAAGAGACTTGAACAGGCCCGGGTAGATAATGCACTTGATGCAGCAAAGATTTCCAGTGTGGTTGTTATCCAACCCCCCTCCTACCCCATCAACAAATACAGGGACAAAGTTCCTCAAAGGGTGGGCTTCTCGTTAATCCTCGGGCTTGCGGTTGGGTTGTCCCTGGCATTTGTCAGGGAAAACGTCATTCACACCTCTATCAAGTCCCCTGCTGAGATCGCTACCCGTCTGGGGCTACCGCTATTGCTATCCATTCCTTTCATAAATCAATCTGAACGGACATCTTACATATCGCCAGGCGGCGCTCAAGATGATGATACCGTCCGTGACAAATCAAAGGGAATGACATCCCGGCATAACCTCATGCTGCAGGAAGGCCTTCGTCCCTACTGCGAGGCGTTACGGGACCGAATCATCGCTTCGACGCCGAAGGCGGATGGAAGTGCCTACCTTCTCGGGATTGCCGGATGCCAGCTCGGGGCGGGATCATCAACCATTGTCGCAGGACTGGCATCAGCCATGGCCCGCAATAATGACGGTCAGATATTGATTATCGACGCAGACGTGGACCACGCCTCCGCTCATCGCCTTTTGTCCCAGGGCTCGCCTTCAATGATGACTAATCTTCTTGGGGACGGCCACGGAAACACCATTGTTATCCAGCCGAATCTCTACATGATGAGTAGTTGCGAAGCCACTGATTCGCCGGCTCATATCAATGTGGCGGCGAGTATCACCGCATTTGCAAATAGCCTCAGCACCAGCAAATACCGCTATGTTATTTTTGACCTGCCACCCGTGAACGACATCAGCATGGCACTTCGAATTGCCCCTGCCCTAGATGGCATTCTGCTGGTTCTCGAAGCGGGAACAGGATCTGCGGCCAAGGCCACCCAGGCTCGCGACTTGCTCAATCAAACTGGCCATGCCGCGATGGGGGCGATTCTCAATAAAACCCGGTTTTTCACCCCTTCCTTTCTCGGTGGACAGTCATAAGTCTTCTCAAAATGAACCCTTCTCTATCCTTATTCTGGCTACGATTCCGCTACCTGGTGAAGTCTTTGCTTCCCAAATGGGCGGGATTGCGGATTCGGCAGGCGCTTGCTCGACACAAGTTAGCCTCCATTCAGGATGTATGGCCTATTCTTGAATCGGCAGGAATTCCCCCTCACGGGTGGGCCGGCTGGCCGACGGGAAAACAATTTGCCTTCATCATCAGTCACGATGTGGATACTCAGCGCGGGCTCGAGCGATGTCTCAAGATTGCCGACCTTGAAGAGCGACTTGGCTTCAGGTCAGCCTTTTACTTCGTCCCCAAAGGGAGATACGACGACCCGGTGTTGCTTCGCAATGAACTGGTTCGTCGCGGTTTTGAAGTTGGGGTTCATGGCCTGCAGCATGACTGGCGAACCTTCACCGATCGCCGGATCTTTACACAGCGCGCCCCGCACATTAACCACTTCCTCAACGCATGGGGCGCTGCAGGATTCCGCGCCCCCTCGATGATCCGTAATCTTGACTGGATTCGTGAGTTGAATGTGAGCTATGACGCCTCCACTTTTGACACGGATCCATTTGAACCTCAGCCGGAAGGAACCGGCACCATTTTTCCTTTCTGGGTTGAAGGACTGGGCTCCCGACCCGGGTACGTGGAACTTCCTTACACGTTAGCTCAAGATCACACCTTGTTTGTCCTGCTTGAAGCAAAGACGACTGAAGTCTGGAGCCGAAAGCTGGCTTGGATTGCGGCACATCAGGGGATGGCCTCATGCGATGTTCATCCCTGCTACGCCGATCCCGGAGGAGTTTCAGTCACGGAAGGATCCTACCCGCTGAGTTTCTACGAAGAATTCCTTAAGCATGTGAAAATTGAATACCAGGACCAGTATTGGCACGCACTCCCCCGGGACCTTGCCCATTGGTGGAGATCTGAGTATGGCGCAGGCAGGAGCACTGCGCCTATCAGAAAACGTGCGCATCATCTTGTCGGGTCCTCTGCCTCCAAGATTTGGATTGACCTGGACAACACACCTCATGTCCCATTATTCAAACCTATTATTCGTGAACTGAAAGCGGCGGGGTATGATGTCCTGGTGACCGCGCGCGACGCGTTTCAAGTGTGGGAACTTGCAGACCGTATGGGGGTAGAGTGCATCAAGATTGGGCGACATTACGGGAAACACCGCCTGATAAAAGGAATGGGACTGTGCTACCGGGCGGCTCAACTGGCTCCTCTCATCCTCCGGGAGAAACCCATTCTGGCCGTTTCACATGGATCGCGATCCCAGGTAATCCTCTCCGCTCTCCTGAGAATTCCGTGCATGTTAATTAGTGATTACGAGCATGCTCGCGGACTTCCCCTATTTCACCCAACTCACCACCTCATGCCTGAAGTCATCCCCGACTCTGCCGTCCGGGGCCCCCACGAGAACCTGTTACACTACCCCGGCATCAAGGAAAATGTGTACACCCCTGACTTCATTCCGGACGCGAGTCTCATGCACGACCTCGGCTTGAGTCCTGCCGATACCATCGTCACGGTACGTCCGCCCGCCACGGAAGCCCATTACCGGGCGCCGCTAAGCGATACCCTTTTTGACGCAACCATGGTCTCCCTGCTTGGCCTTCCGGACGTCCGGATTATCCTCGTTCCTCGGAATACGAAGCAATTGGAGCTTCTCAAAATGGTGAACCCACATTGGTTTACGGGCCAGAAGATAATCGTCCCCCACCATGCGCTAGACGGACTTAACCTGCTTTGGCACTCCGATGTTGTCATAAGTGGTGGTGGCACCATGAACCGGGAAGCCGCCGCTCTCGGCGTACCGGTTTACAGCATCTTCGGTGGATCTATTGGCTGTGTGGATCAGTATCTGTCCGACACCGGGAAGCTGACATTCATCCGCAACCCTACCGACCTTCCTGGACAGTTGAATATCAAGAAGCGGGATAAAACCCGGTCTTCGGTCGATACTGACCGACAAACGCTCCAATCCATTGTATCCTGCATTGTCGACATCGCCGAGAATCATTCCTCCTCGCGGGATCGTGATGCCAACAAGACGCCCTCTCAGCAATGCCCTCCCTCACCTCAATAATTTATTATGCTCCGTATCATCTTTACGCTCGATTACGAAATACATGGAAACGGCGAAGGGTGTCCGCACGCCCTGATGGTTGAACCTACTAACCGGATGATGGATCTTTTTGACAAGTATGGCGCAAAACTCACTATTATGGCGGATGTTGCAGAAATTTTAAAATTCAGTGAATACAAGGCGCAAACTGGGCGAGATGATTATTTCTACGATGCGATCGTGGCGCAGCTTCAGGATGCCATTCGGCGAGGCCACGACGTTCAACTTCACCTACACCCCTCATATTTCAACGCAAGGCAGGATGGAGAGCGATGGATTCAAGATTGGTCTGAATACAATGTTGCGAACCTTCCCCCTGACCGAATCAACGAAATACTGAGCCTGGGCAAACACACCCTGGAGAAAATACTGAATCCGGTCATGACTGATTACGCATGTATCGCGTTCCGTGCAGCCAACTGGTCCATGAGTCCCTCTACCAATGTGGTCCAGGCACTTATAAATAATGGATTTAAGATAGACACTTCCGTTTTTAAGCACGGTCAACGCGAGGGGGCAGTGAGTTTTGACTATAGCGCAGCACCTAGCGAGCTGGTCCCCTGGAGAATCGACAAGAATGATATTTGTGCCCGGAGCGAGGACGGCCAAGTATTTGAATTTCCGATTTACAGCGAAAACCGTTGGCTCGGGGCTTTTCTAACGAAACTTCGTATTTACCGCACGTTTGTGAGCAGCATGCATAAAATATCCAGTTCAGACGGAAGAGGTCAGCCCAAAGGATTGACGCCCCCGCAGTCGAAAAGCATGGGCCAAGGGCTGTTACAATGGGTAAGGCGTAAACATGCCTGGAAAGCGGATTTCAATCAATGCACAGGGCAACAGCTGATCGGAGCCTTGAATCGAGCCTCAAGAAACCATGACCGTGGTAATTATGGCGTTCTCCCATTTGTATTGATCGGCCATTCAAAGCTCTTTATCCGGCTGAACCAATGGAGCGTAAAGTCATTCCTCGACTATGCGGCTCGAGACCCTATTCGCTTTCAATTTGGCAGGCTTACCGACACCTTTCTTCCGCCCCCTCTCACGGCCACACCCCACTCTATTCAAACGTGTATGGAATAAAGGGGATTTGACAATGCCTACCTATGTCATCATTACGCCTGCACACAATGAGGCGGACTTCATCGGGAAAACGGCGTTATCCATGATTTCCCAGACGCTCCGTCCTGTAAAATGGATTGTCGTTAACGACGGTTCGACCGATCAAACAGGGGGAATTATCCAGGGGTACGCGAATCGTTATGATTTCATTCAACTTATCAACCTGAAGCGCGACGCTGAACGAAATTTCGCCCGTAAGGCGATTGCTTTTAAACGAGGCATGGAGGAAACCCGTGATTTGGTTTTTGAATATATCGGTAATGTGGATGCGGACATTTCCTTCGAACCTCAATACTTCGAGAACATTCTGAAAGAATTCAGCACCGATCCTGATTTGGGCCTGGGCGGGGGGATTGTGTACACCAAATACGACAAGGACTTCAAAACTTACGACACGACGCTGGATAGTGTTGGTGGAAAGGTTCAGCTGTTTCGTCGCAAGTGTTTCGAGGAGATCGGGGGCTATCTCCCTCTCAAGCACGGCGGCATCGATGCCGCTGCTGAGATCATGACCAGAATGAATGGCTGGATGGTAAGAAAATCACTCACGAACAAGGTGCTCGAGCATCGCCGTACGGGGTTTGCTCATGGACGACCATTGATGACCAGCCTGCGTGATGGCCGGAAATTCCATTCACTGGGGTACGGGGCCCTATTTTATCTTCTGCGATGTATCTACCGGATTGGAGACTATCCCGTTGTAGTGGGCAGTGGCGCAGCCCTGGCGGGTTTTATCTGGAGTATGATCCGGCATGAGCCGATCGCCTTACCGCAGGATGTGGTTGATTACTTGCGGGCAGAACAACGGATTAAACTGAGGCAAGCGCTCGGATTCAGTTAACCCGGCCAAATAGAAGTCCATCGTCAGATTGAAACATACTATGTGCGGCATTACTGGAATTTTTGACAGAACAGGCAACCCTGTTGATAGCCAACTCCTGAAAGCGATGACAGCGTCCATAAGCCATCGTGGTCCTGACGGAGATGGACAATACATCGACCATGAAATCGGGCTGGGACATCGGCGACTTAGTATTATTGATCTGGGAGGTGGCGCCCAACCTCTCGCCAATGAAGACCGGACGCTACAGATTGTGTTTAATGGAGAGATCTATAATTTCATCGAATTGCGCAAAGAACTCGCAGGCTTCGGCCATCAATTCAGGACACGATCGGACACAGAAGTCATCGTCCATGCCTACGAACAGTGGGGAAAAGACTGCGTCAGCCGCTTCAACGGTATGTTTGCCTTTGCGATATGGGATACGAATAAACGGGAATTATTTCTTGCTCGTGATCATCTCGGGATAAAACCCCTCTATTACGTCTGGATAGGCAATCGCCTGCTTTTTGGATCAGAAATCAAAGCACTGATGCAGGATTCCTCATGCCCGAATGAGGTGGATCTGGAATCCCTGGCAGAACTCTTTACATTCCGGTCAGTCCCTTCCCCAAAAACATTATTCAACCATATCTACAAGCTGCCACCCGCGCACTGGATGCTGTGTTCCCGTGACAAAATGGAAGTTGAGCGATTTTGGAATTGGGTGCCAGAGATACGACGTAAGTGGCGCGAAGAGGATTTAATCCAGGAATACCAAACTCTGCTAGAAGATGCCGTTCGCCTGCAACTCCGCAGCGATGTGCCGCTGGGACTATTCCTGAGTTCAGGGGTCGACTCTGGAGCGTTGCTGGCGATAATGAGTCAACATTCATCCAGCCCGGTCCAAACGTTCACCATTGGATTCGAGGGGGGAGAAAAGACCAATGAGGTTGAAGACGCCCGATTGACCGCACGCCAGTTTAATGCGGATCATTTCAACATGATTGTGGGATCATCAGACTACCAGAAATACTATGAACGATATATGTCCGACCTGGAGGAACCTGTCGGCCATGAACCTGCCGCCGCGTTCTATTTTGTCTCGAATATCACCAGCGCGCACGTCAAGGTCGCATTGACTGGACAGGGCGCTGATGAACCCTGGGCAGGTTATGACCGCTATAAAGGCGTTAAACTTTCGACCTTCTACAGCCGCCTGCCATCGGCATTGACGAATGGGGTAGCGGCAGTCATTTCGAAAGTGCCCGGACGACTGGAACGATTAAAACGTGGGGCCGCTTCCCTCGGAGAAAAAGATATGCTGACGCGATTTACTAAAGTCTACTCATTTTTCAGCGCAGAGATGAAAGACAGGCTTTATAAGAATCAAATGAAACAACAGTTCGAACTGGCCCCGTTTGGCACAAGGGAGGCGCTTAAACGCTTACAAACCGACGTGCAGCACCTAGATCCGCTCAGCCAGATGCTATATATTGATACGCGAGCGAACCTACCTGACGATCTCCTTATGGTTGCGGATAAAACCTCAATGGCCAACTCGCTTGAAGTTCGCGTGCCCTTCCTGGATTACCGTTTGATCGAATTCATTGAATCCCTCCCGCCCAAACTCAAGCTCAAGGGAATGACTGGAAAATATCTACATAAGAAAGCCATGCTCAAATGGCTTCCACGCGAAGTTGTCTATCGCAAGAAGAAAGGGTTTGCGCATCCCATCGCTCACTGGCTTCGCACGTCCATGAAACCCCTTGTGGATGATTGCCTCTTAAGCAAAGAGTCCATTGTGGCACGCTATTTTGACCAGGGCTACATTAGACAAATGCTGGAACGTGACCGGCAGGGACAAGAGCAATACATGCGCCACATCTACCTGCTCCTCTCTTTGGAGCTATGGCGCCGCACCTTTCTTCCCGGTTAACCCATGAATCCACTTGCAGTCATATTTACCTTGCTCACCGGCTATTACCTGTTGAAACTACCGCGGACATGGGCCCCGCTGCCATTGTTGATTGGCGCCAGTTATATGACACTAGGTCAGTCGATTTCTATCGGTCCATTTCATTTTTACGTGATCCGGATATTGATCACCCTGGGCTCGATACGGGTCATATTCAGGGAGGAACGGCTCATCGGTGGATGGCAGAATTTGGACCGGATGATGATCCTCTGGTGCGGGTGTGCCGTGTTAAGCAGTTTTTTTCACGAAAACTTCTCGGCCGCCCTAATCAATCGGCTGGGATTTGCCTATGATGCATTAGGCTTGTACTTTCTGCTTCGGATTTTCATTCGCGACTCTGAAAACGTCAAGTCTCTGATCAAGATACTCCTGATCGTTTTGGTGCCGATTGCGATTGAGATGATCATGGAAACAGTAACAGGGAAAAGTATGTTTTCTTTTCTGGGCGGGGTTCCGGTACTGAGCGAAGTGCGCGATGGCCATGTCCGGGCACAAGGCCCCTTTGGGCACTCAATCCTGGCAGGAACCGTTGGGGCCGTATGCCTGCCACTCGCGCTTCTTTTCTGGAAAGACAATCGCCGTCTGTCCCTATTAGGTCTGGTTACAACAGGAACCATGGTGCTGACTAGCCGTTCCAGCGGGCCCATTATGACGGCCCTTATGGCCTGTCTAGGATTGAGTCTCTGGAAAGTCCGGGCACATATGCGACTGATCCGTTGGTCGGCTGTCCTTGCAGTGATTACCCTTACTTTTGCTATGAATGCTCCTGTGTGTTATGTCCTGGCCAGAATTGACCTCACCGGCAGCAGTACTGGCTGGCACCGTGCCGCGTTGATAGACTCTGCATTCAAGCATCTTGATGAATGGTGGCTGGGAGGCACCGACTACACCCGGCATTGGATGCCCACAGGGGTCGGCTGGAGCGGTGATCACACAGATATGACTAATTATTATCTCAAGCTGGGGGTTCTGGGGGGGCTGCCGCTGATGCTGCTATTTATCGGTGTGCTGGCCAGCGGCTTTACCTCTCTCAGTCGAGTCTTCCACTCGAGCGATGATCTTTCGTCTGACAGACAATTTTTACTATGGACGCTGGGCGCTGTCTTGTTCGGCCATGTTGCCACGATGGTGTCAGTGTCATATTTTGACCAGTCAATTGTATTTCTATATCTGATACTGGCAAGCATCGGTTCCGTGCAGACTTCCTCGGCGTCAGAACCGAATTTCGTCATGACCGCATCAATCTGTCATGAATAAGATATCCGTCATTATTGTCAGTTGGAATGCTAAAGATTTCCTAAGGAACTGCCTGGCCTCCATTTACAAAAACAGCGGCACACTTATCGGCGAGGTAATTGTGGTGGATAATGCCTCTACTGATGGCTCTCCTGAAATGGTGACCAAAGAGTTTCCCGGCGTCACAGTCATCCGATCCAGCAATAATCTTGGCTTTGCCTGCGGCAATAACCTCGGAATCAAACAAGCCTCTCACGACTACTTGGCTCTGGTTAATTCCGATGTGATTGTCCATCCTGGATGTTTTGAAACTTTAACGGCGTTTCTGGAACACCACGAGGAGGCCGGACTGGTAGGGCCAAAAGTTCTTGATAGAGAAGACCGGTTACAGTCGACCTGCCGTCGTTTTCCTACTTTGATGAACACCATCTGCCGGGCCCTTGCCCTGGACCACGCGCTCCAACGCTGGCCGCTTCTATCGAGGGAAATGACCCCTTTATCTCATTTTACCGAGAGCGACGTGGAGGTGCTGAGCGGTTGTTTCTGGTTAGCCCGTCGCAAGGCCGTTGACGTCGTGGGCGGCTTGGATGAACGCTTCTTTTTTTACGCAGAGGACGTCGACTGGTGTAAACGATTCCGGGATGCAGGATGGAGGATCATGTTTATACCTCAAGCCAGCGCCACTCACTTCGGGGGTGGCAGTTCCGACAATGCGCCTTTGCGCTACAGCATCGAAATGCTGCGCGCCAACCTCGCTTTCTGGCGAAAGCACAACGGCATACCGGGTCAAGTCGCTTATTATTTACTTTCCATCCTTCATCACTTTCTCAGACTGATACTAAGGGGATTAAACGTGGTGATCCGTAGTGATCCCACCAAGGAAGCCAGGTTTAAGTTTACGAGAAGCCAAGTTTGCCTTCGCTGGCTGATTACCGGCAAGGAAACGTTTGACAGGAGTGCATTATGAAAATTAAAACTAAATATTTCAACCGTCTCATCAGTATGGGCATTCGATCCAGCGCTATCGTGCTGATTGCCCTTGCTTCGCCGGCCTGGGCCGCCAATCACTACATCCGAGCTGGGGCTACAGGGAGTAGTACTGGCAATGACTGGCTCAATGCCTATACCGACATTCCAGCCACTTTGATCCGCAACGACACCTACTATATCGCCGGCGGAAACTACGGAAAACACACCTTCAATTCAATTGCAGGAACGAGCTATGTCTACCTGAAGAAAGCCACCGCCGCAGAGTGCGGGGCGGTCAATGGGTGGCAAGCCTCTTACGAAAGCAATCAGGCGGTATTCACGGCTGCCAGCGGAACGGTATGGACCGTCAGCCTTTCCTATTTGTCGGTGGATGGGATTACCGGGTCCGGGATCAACAGCAGCAGTTACGGCATCAAACTGGTACAGGGATCTGATGGATCACAGGATGATTGCATCGGCACCTATGGGGGGAAGCAATCCTACCTGATACTCAAACATGTAGAAATGCAATGTCCCTACCCGGACGGCAGCGCGGCCGGGTTGCCGTTCGACGAAAAAGGCATGACGTATGGAGGCGGCTTATCGGTGGGTCAATTCATCCAGAACTGCTATTTGCACGGAGGTCTGGTGGGGATGTGTTTCACCGGAGATGCGGTGACCGATCAAGGCATCATCATTGACCATTGCTATCTGCGCTCATTTGCCGGACAGGAACACAGCGAAGTCTTTCAGTTAGCTGACACCAAGAATGTGACCATACGTTACTGTGATGTGGCGGACTTGCTGTATCCCTCCACAACCTACATTGAACCCCAGTCGTATGGTACTCTCCGGGTAAACGGCATTTATGTTTACGGCAATGTTTTCTGGGCCGCAACTGCCGCCGAGGGCAATAACAATGCCGGCGTGCTTTCAATGACTGGGGTAGAAAACTGCGACAACGTCCTTATTTACAATAACACCTTTTACGGAATGCACGGTCCTTCAGGTGTTTCGGGAGGCAATGTCTCAGGCTCAACAGGCATTATCGTCCAGAATAATCTCTGGCAGGCGTGCGTGTATACTCCCGGCTTTGCCTACGTTCAAACGCAGGACCACAATATCCTGAATACGGGGGTGGCTCGCTTTATGAATGCGGCGACAGGGGATTTCCGGCTGGCCACCAATACCCCAACCGCCGGCGTCACGCTTGGAAGTCCATATAACCTTGACCCGAGCGGCAATACGCGAGGGGCTGACGGCTGGTGGGATATCGGAGCGTATGAATTCGGGGGAACCAATATCGTCGCCCCCCCTCCCCCGCCCGTAGCAAATGTACCAACGGCCAACAACGACAACTACAGCATGGCTCAGGGAACAACCCTTACCATCATATCGGCAAACGGAGTGTTGAGCAATGATACAGGGAGCAACCTGACCGCTGTGATCTCGAACGGTCCAACCAACGGCACATTGAACCTGAACCCGAACGGAGGATTCACTTATACCCCGTCGACAAATTTCACCGGCTTGATCAGCTTCAGTTACCGGGCCAGTGATGGTTTGACTAATTCAGGTATTGCCGTAGCGAGCATTACCGTTAACCCTTCCGGTGCCCTTTTTTCCGATGACTTTTCAAGAACGTCGCTATCGCCGTGGAATAGCATTCTAGGCACCTGGAGCCTTTTAAGTGGAACCTTGCAGGGGATCGCTGGATCCGGAGCATATGGGTATCTGTGCCTGGCCACCAATTGGACGGATTACTCGATTGAAGGGCGCATTCAATTTTCATCTGATGCATATGGCGGTGGATTAGGCGGCAGGGTGAATCCGACCACTGGCGCCCATTATGGTGCTTGGGTGTATCCCGTAAATGGAGGTAATGTAATTAAACTGATCAAATTTTCAGCATGGACCAGTTGGAGTGGCACGCCCATGCAACAGGTGAGCTTACCGGCGGTGGGCACGAATTCACATTCACTCAAGTTAGTGTTTCAAAGCACGCGGATTCAGGTCTATTATGATGGTTCGGTTTTGCTGGACGTGACTGACACCGGGTTTGATGGCACTTCGCCCTTTTTGAGTGGCGGAATTAGCGTGGACCTGAGCCAAGGCACCATTATCGCTGACAACATCCTTGTTTCATCACTGATCTCTCCCACACTTTCGTTAACTCCAATGAGCCAGAGCTTCGGTTTAATCACTGTTGGAACAACCGCAGACCGTTCTTTTACTGTTCAGAACTCCGGCGGAGGAACTCTCGCAGGTAGCGCGAGCGCCCTGGCCCCATTCAGCGTCATTTCTGGCAGTCCCTATAGTCTCGGGGCTGGCGTGAGCCAGACCGTGACGGTCCGTTATAGCCCGGTCTCAGCAGGCACAAATAGCCAGAATATGGCTTTCACGGGTGGCGCGGGAGCAGTGGCAACTGTGAACGGGGTAGCCGTGTTACTCCCTTCGATATCGATCTCGCCGGGCAGTCAGAGCTTTGGCTCTATCCCTGTGGGAACAACGGCAGACCGCTCATTTACAGTTCAGAACTCCGGCGGAGGCACCCTCTCGGGTAGCGCGAGCGCAGTGGCTCCGTTCAGTATCCTCTCCGGCAGTCCTTATTCTCTCGGAGCGGGATTGAGCCAGGCCGTCACAGCTCGTTACAGCCCAACCACCATTGGATCAAATAGTCAGGGCATTGCCTTCACAGGAGGCAGCGGAACCATCGCAACAGCCACCGGCTCAGCCTGGTTGCCACCAGTCGTTTCGGCTATCACCCAGAACGGTCTTGATGTCAACCTTTCCAAATCCGGGCTCCAGGTATTTGCAGGGTCCGTTGTCCAGTATTCCGGAACCGCCTCCGACCCAAATGGTTATCCGATGACCTGGCAGTGGTTATATACAACGAACGGAAGTGAAACCGTGGTTCAAAGCGGCACTGGATCCGTTTTAAGCATTAATTTTAACTACATGACCGGCGCGGCAGGCAGTACGTTTATCTGGAAGCTGCGTGTAAACAATGGCGTTTCCAGCGCCGAATCTACCCTTGCGGTCGGGGTTGAAGCCCCTCCTCCGCCAGTGGAGGGATTGACGTTCCTGTCGGGATCAGGAGTTATTACTGCCCCCTTCGTCTATACCAACTCATCAATCAGCCAGCCATTGCAAACCTTTGACCCGGCCTTGGGTGGCCGCGCCGCTTATTCTTTTACGATTACCTATCCGGGAAACTACATCCTTCAGGGGCTGGTGAATGCGCCCAATATCGGAGCCAACTCCTTTTTCCTGAACATCGACGCGGAACCCGAAGATCCAACCATGATCTGGGATATACCGACTACTTCGAATTTCGAACAACGGGTAATAAGCTGGCGAGGCAATGGCTCGGAAGCAAACAATCAATATATCCCCAAGATCTTTGCCCTCACCCAGGGCGTGCATCAGGTCATCATCAGGTGCAGGGAGGCTGATGTGCAGCTCCAAAGCTTTGTCATTCTCCAACTCCCCCCTGCCCCTCGCAATTTACGGGTCGTCGCCCCGTAAGTATATGACAGCGGAACCTATAAAGTCCTCCACATGCACCTGCATTTTCATAGATTATTTCTCCTGGCTAAAACGGGAATATTTTGGAGCTGGAGGTTCCATTCGTTCGGCACACGATCCGTTCTTGGAAAATGCAGATTTGTACGCAATCCGAAGGCCATCAGCATAGGGCATCACACCTCACTGAATGATGGCTGGTGCCTGGCCGACCTTTCACCGGCAGAACCGGGAGATGATCCTAAGATCCGGATTGGCGCTCATTGCAGCATCCTGCATGATTTTCAATGCAATGCGAGTGTATCGGTGGAAATTCAAGACTTCGTGTTGATTGCCCCAAGGGTATTTATAACGGATTCAGATCATATCGTTGATGCATTGGGAGAACGGACGACACAATGCGACAAATTCAGGAGTAAGCCGGTAGTGATCGAGCATGACTGCTGGTTGGGCGTCAATGCCGTAATATTGAAAGGTGTCAGGATCGGACATCACTCCATCATTGGAGCAAACGCCGTTGTCACGAAGGATATCCCGCCCAACAGCACGGCGGGGGGAATTCCCGCCAGAATCATCCACTGAGGACTAACCTAATTCCTTAAGGGAGAGCGTCGAAATGGGAAACCCCTTAGTCAGCTTTGTTGTCATCGCGTACAATCAGGAGCGTTTTGTTGCTGACGCCGTGCGAAGTGCATTGTCGCAAACGTACAGCCCACTCGAGATCGTCTTGTCTGATGACTGCTCCACAGACTCAACTTACGAGGTCATGAACGCTGAAGTGGCCGCTTATCACGGGCCTCACAAGGTCATCCTGAACCGAAATCCAACCAACCTCGGATTAGCCGGCAACTTGAATCGAACGTGGGAACTTTCAACAGGGAAATTCTGCGTGATTCAGGCAGGGGATGACATGTCGCTACCCCAGCGCACCGAAAAAGTGGTAAGGCGTTGGTTGGATAAGTCTTCCCCTGTTGACCTTGTTTGTAGTCCATTCGAGGAAGTCGACATTAACGGCAGACCCACCGGGTTTATCCAGCGGAATGTCGTATTTGTCCCGGAGCTCTCGCAAAAAGCACGCCACTGGCGATGTGGCGCCACAGGGGCTTGTGCGGCCTATAGCCGAACCTTGCATGATGATTACGGCCCGCTTGATCGACATCTGTTTACCGAAGACTGGGTCTATTCATTTCGTGCCTGGTTGACGTCCGGAATTGGAGTTTTGGATGAACCGCTAGTTCAACACCGTTCCCATGAAGAGTGCCTGTCAATTGTGTATCGGGATATTCCCGCCGTGAAGGAAGGTTCGCGAAGAACGACACTGAGACGCAAATCCTCAGAAAATACGCTGGCGATCGCAAAAGAGTGGCTAAACGCCTGGCAAAAGAAGCGCGGGGTACACCACCCAGAGGTCGAGAATGAGCTCAAACGCATGGTGAAGATTTACGAATATGATGTCAGGGCGTTTGATGCGACACGCCTCGAGGCCATAAAACTGGCATTCCTGATTATATTCAGCGGGGGTACGTTTCATAATGCTGCCAAGATTTTGGTGCGCCACGTATTGAGATGGGATTGGGACATTAAGCTTAAGCTACTGACATAACTTTAACGAGGATTCCCGTCAGTCGGCCACAGATTGAAAGAAGTTATCCTATGAAACCCGATGTAATGTGTCCGGGATTGATTCATCCCCTGGCTGCGATCGAAGCGGGAGCACAAGTCGGCAAGGGAACGCGCGTCTGGGCCTTCGCACATATCGTTAATGGTGCTGTTGTGGGGGCTGACTGCAATATTTGCGACCACACATTTATTGAGAACGGGGTTCAGATCGGTAATCGTGTAACGGTGAAGTGCGGAGTCTATCTTTGGAATGGCGTTCTCGTTGAGAACGATGTGTTCATTGGCCCCTGCGCCACATTCACCAACGATCATAATCCGAGAAGCAACCAGCATCTTTCAGAATACCCAAAGACATTATTGCGGCGGGGCTGCGCCATTGGCGCCAATGCCACTATCCTGCCCGGAATCGTGATTGGCCGCTGGGCCATGATTGGCGCCGGCGCCGTGGTCACTAAAGATATCCCTGACTTTGCGGAGGTCATAGGGAATCCGGCCCGCTTCGTCGCGTGGGTCTGCCGCTGTGGCCAGAAACTGACGCCCTCCTCCGGCCTGGGGTTCAGTTGCCTTTGTCATCGAAAATACACATTACGATCAGAAAAGAAACTAAAGGAGATCCGACCATGAATATCGCAGACTGCAAACGAATTGATCTGCCGAAAATGGCAGATCCTCGGGGTAATCTCACCTTCATTGAAGCCACCCGGCACATCCCATTCGAGATCAAGCGGGTCTTTTACCTTTATGATGTACCCGGGGGTGCGGAACGTGCAGGGCATGCGCTGAAATCATGCCATCAGTTCCTCATCGCGATGTCGGGAAGTTTTGACGTGATTGCATATGACGGTAAAGAAAAGCAACGGATTCACCTGAACCGCTCCTATCACGGGCTGCATATCCCCCCGATGATATGGAGGGAGATGGACAACTTTTCCTCTGGTTCAGTCTGTTTGGCGCTGGCGTCAGAGTTCTACGAACCCGATGGCTACTATCGCGATTACAATGAATACCTGCGCGCCATCGCGGAGGTGCAAAGATGAACGTCCCTTTTCTCGACTTCAGTGGCCCTTATGATGAATTAAAGGAGGCCCTTGATGAGGCATATTTTAAATTCATGCGCTCTGCCTGGTATATACTCGGGCAGGAAGTTGAGTCTTTCGAGAAAGAGTACGCCTCATATTGCGACACGAAGGAATGCATCGGAGTCGGCAACGGCCTTGATGCCCTGCACCTGATTCTCAGGGCCTATGGCATTGGCCCCGGGGACGAGGTGATTGTCCCGTCAAACACCTACATCGCCACATGGCTGGCAGTATCGCATGCAGGGGCAACTCCCGTACCGGTAGAACCAGACCCGCAAACGTACAACATTGCGCCCGATTTGATCCAGGCGGCGATTACGGCGCGAACCAAAGCCATCCTGCCAGTGCATCTGTATGGTCAGCCAGCAGACATGGACCCCATCATGGATATTGCCGCACGCTTTAACCTGAAGGTGATTGAAGACAATGCCCAAGCCCAGGGGGCGCGCTACAAAGGCCGCCGCACCGGCTCACTCGGCCATGCCGCCGGGCATAGTTTTTATCCAGGAAAGAATCTCGGAGCATTCGGGGACGGGGGCGCGATCACAACCAATGATACTGATCTCGCTAATCGTATCCGGATGTTACGGAACTACGGCTCAAAGCAGAAATACTACAATGAGTGCAAGGGATTCAATTCACGGTTGGATGAGCTACAAGCTGCGTTTCTGCGAGTCAAATTGAAGCACCTGGATGAATGGAACACACGGCGACGCATCGTGGCCGAGCGATACCTCAAAGATCTCCTTGGTGTGGCGGGAATGAAAGTTCCCCTGATCCCTCATTGGGCGGAACCGGTCTGGCACCTTTTTGTCATCCGCCATCCACAACGGGATGAACTCAGACAAGCGTTGACCGAAGCCGGAATTGGTACGCTCATTCACTATCCGATTCCCCCGCATCTATCCGGTGCGTACGCAGAAATGAAGCCTTCAGCCGGATCACTTCCAATCGCTGAACAGCTCGCTCAAACTGTTCTCAGCCTTCCAATAGGACCGCATATAACCAAGGATCAAGTCAGCTATGCCATTGGAGCCGTGAGAAAGTGCGCCCTTTTCGACATCGCCTCAATGTGATTTGAATTCGGAGCAGAACGTCCATGTCGCAATCCCGACGCCAGATTTTCCAGTCGACAGCCCTTATTGGTGGCTCACAAGCCATCAGTCTCGGATTCGGTTTGCTCAAAAACAAATTACTGGCCGTATTGTTAGGGCCTGCGGGCGTTGGCCTTGCCGGGTTATATGCCTCCATTCCGGCACTCGTTGGATCTCTCAGCGTCCTTGGAATTCCGGTCAGCGGGGTGCGGCAGATAGCTGATTCAGCGGCAAAAAACAACGAGCGCCGAATCGCGACTACGGTCAGCGCACTGAAGACGCTAACCTGGGCAGGCGGATTGACGGGAATGTGCGGGATTATCGCATTTGCCAGCCCGATCTCCCAATTGACGTTTGGGGACCCGGACCACGCGGTCGGCATCAGGATTGTGGCAACGGTAGTACTGATCGAGGGATTCGGTGCCCGGCAACGCGCCATTCTTCAAGGAATGCGCCGGATAAAAGAACTCAGCCTATGCCAGGTGCTGGGCGCCATCGGCGGAACGGTCATCGCACTCCCTTTTATCATCGTTCTGCGTGAGCAAGGGGTCCCGTGGTTCCTGATGATGGCCTCCTTCTGCACGGTGATTGCCTCCTGGTGGTTTGCACGACAAGTACCGATAGAACGAATCACCCTTACGATCAAAGACCTGTTTACCGAATTAAAAGGGTTGCTGAGCATTGGCATTGCCGTTGTGGTGACAGGCTTCATCGGCGCTGCTATTTTCTATCTAACGCGGTTACTCATCACGAACAGGTTCAACCTCGACACCGTTGGCCTGTACCAAGCCGCTTGCGCGTTGTCCCTCACCTTCTCCGGCATGGTGCTTGGAGCCATGGGAACGGACTATTACCCCCGGTTAGCCGCCGTCGCCGAGGATCATGTTACCTGTAACCGCCTCATCAATGAACAGGCGGAAATGGGAATGTTGATCATGTTCCCTGGCCTCCTCGCTACGTTAGTTCTGGCACCGTGGATTCTTAAAATAGTCTATTCCTCGGCCTTCACTGCGGCAACGGACGTGATCCGCTGGCAGATTCTCGGCGATGCCTTGAAGGTGGTAAGCTGGCCCCTGGGATTCATTGCCCTTGCAAAGGGTCGGGGGGGGGTATTTATGCTCGTCGAAGGCTCCTGCGCGATCATCCAACTTGCTATTTTTTACCTGTGCATTCAATGGTGGCGCTTTGAAGGTTCGGGGATCGCCTTTTTTATCTTTTACGGCTTCTATACCGCCCTCATTGTTCTCGTCGCCAGAAGGCTCACCTCCTTCTCATGGGAAAAGAGTTCCAGAAAAACCATGTTTATCATCATCACCGCAACGGCGGCCATCTTCCTCCTTTGCCGGTACACCAGTCCTTCTGTTTCACTATCTGTCGGGGTTGCAGGCACCCTCCTTGCCACCTGGTGGAGTTATCTGAAATTGAAAGAGTCGCTTGGAGGTGACTATTTTGAAAATATTTCCTGCAAGTTGATCGGACTATTCCAAAGAGACCCACAAACAGAAATCCCTGCTTTGCCCCCAATAATTGCGAGAGATATCATCCGGCCGAATCTGGCCAAGGCCTATTCCTCAAAAGAAGAATTCGGGTATCTCCATCATGGCAACCAACACGTATATTTTGCATTTCACCGCGCGAATAAACCCGTCGCTCAAGTATTGCTGGCGGGACATTTTGCCGTAGAACGTCCTTTTTCTTATGCCCCATGGGTCCGATGGGCCCGATATCTTGCGGAACAGGGGTTTTCTGCACTCAGGTTCGATTACCGGGGATGCGGCGAAAGCACTGGCCGTTTCCAGGACTATACGTTGAAATCATGGATTGAAGACTGCATGAACTCGTGTGCCTATCTGCGGGAACAAGCTCCCGATGTCCCGCTCATATTGAACGGGATCGGGCTGGGTGGACTGATCATTGCGCACAGTTTCAAAACCGGACTCGGAGACGGGATGTTGTTGTGGTCCCCCTCCCAATGCGGTTCAAGTGCATTACGGGATACCTTCTTCAAGCGCATGGCTTTCGATCTGGCAAACTCGGAGACGGGTCAGGTCAAAACCTGGGCCCATTACAAGTCGAGCCTGGAGCAGGGCATTGCCATTGATGCCGCCGGCTACACGATCACACCGGCATTATGGCGCGAAGCCGAGGAGATGACCCTCGTCCTCCCGGAGAGTGGCGGGAAAGACGGGATCGATGACCATGGGCGGCCTTGGAAGGTTACCAAACTCAGCCAGTCGGAAGTGCCGCTGATCGCTGGTGGGGGATTATGGCAGGCATTGAACCCTGGACTGCGCATTCATCGGGCGCCGCTGAATCCCGACATGCATGATTTCTTTAAAGCAAACACCCAATGGATATCCAGCAATGTAAACAGATCAACCCGGCACCTATGAGAAAGTGTATCGAAATACTTGTCCATGGACTCCGACTCAGGGGAACGGTACATGTGCCTCCGGACGAGGCTACAAAAAGAACCACTGGATTTGAAGGATTAGGCGTTATTGTACTCCACCCGGGTTTCCTTCCCCGGTCCGGACAAGGACAACTTGCCGTTGCCCTATCTGACGCATTAGCCGAAATGGGAATAACGACCGTACGAATGGATCAACCCGGACTTGGCGATTCTGAAGGGGACTTACCAGTGGATTCTGTTTCATTTGTAAAAACCGTCCAGGAAGGAGGTTTCGCCGAACTGACGTGTGAGTGTTTAGACCGGGTCAAGGAGGAACTTGGGCTGCAACGGCTGGTCATTGGGGGACATTGTGGCGGAGCCATAACCGCTTTTTATGCGGCTACCTCCCGTCCAACCAACTGGCCAGAAGGCATCTTCGCCCTCGATCTGATCTTTACCCTGGCGTTAGAAAACTCTTCATCACCCGGGAACTCCCCCACCCTGCCGGCCCGGGAAGGGTGGCGTCTGAGATTTACGTCCTTTCGAGATGAGATACGCGCCGCTCTTTTAAAAACAGGTATGGGTGATTTTCTTCAAAAAAGCGCACAGAAAACACGACGGTTCATTTCCAATACGAGATCATCCCTCCCTCATCCCGCTCAACGAAATACCGTGCCCACGGAACTCCCTCCCCAGACCAATGACGAACTCTTGAATCGCGTTAAGCAGGCATTGAAAAGTCAGACGAGGTTATTGTTCATTGCAGCGGTTGATCCCAGAAAAGATACCGAGTTTGACTATTTGGATTATTTGCTTTCTGACGGCCCACTCCGGGCCCAGTACAAAAAGGTTTCAGGCACAGACCATGGCTTTCTTGCAGGAGACGGGAAATTGAAAGTGATCGAACATGTCAGGAATTGGTTTGAAAATGAGTTTCGAAAGTCATCTGTCGCTGAATGACACAGCCAAACGACTTAGTATGAATACAGGAAAAGGAGGCGATATGAACTACGCTGATGACGTGCGGGCATTTGTGGTGGCAAATTTTCTTTACGGGGATGCGGCCCCCCTGCGGGACAATACCTCATTCCTGAGCGGAGGCATTCTAGACTCAACCGGTATCCTGGAACTCGTCACGTTTCTGGAATCCACATACGACATTGAAATTGAAACACAGGAATTACTTCCAGCCAACCTTGACAGCATCAATAACGTTGCTCAGTTCCTGTCAAGAAAATTGGATCAGGGAAAACCGGGGGCCCCTTGCCTCTACGCCCCCAACCCCCTCCCTGGAGAATTGGCACCATGAATACGACACCATTTTCAAGCGGCCTGCTCGATCTCGACTGTGCTGCGGCCGCAGCGAAGATCAAGGACTCACTATGCGAGCAGGTCTTACGCCGGTTTAAAAAAAAAGGGGTAATTGTCGCGCTTTCCGGAGGCATCGACAGCAGCGTGGTGGGCGCCCTTGCGGTGACCGCACTGGGCCGTGAACGGGTACTGGGGCTACTCATGCCGGAACGGGATTCAGCTTCTGAAACACTACCCTTAAGCCGGCATGTCGCCAGACATCTCGGCATTAACACGGTTCATGAAGATATCACCGGGATTCTGGAAGCGCAGGGCTGTTATCGCCGGAGAGATGATGCCATCCGGCTCATGATTCCTGAATACGGACCTGACTGGAAGTCGAAGATCGCGCTTCCCAGTCTTCTTGCGGAGGATCAATATCGCCTGTTTTCCATCATAGCCGAATCGCCGGCAGGCCAACGCACTTCCGCGCGTTTATCCCTGGCCGCTTATCTCGGAATCGTTGCGGCTTCAAACTTCAAACAACGCACCCGTATGATGCTGGCCTACTACCATGCTGATCGGCTGAATTACGCGGTGGCAGGCACACCCAACCGCCTCGAGTATGACCAGGGGTTTTTTGTAAAATTGGGTGATGGAGCGGCAGATATCAAACCAATCGCCCATCTCTACAAATCCCAGGTTTATCAGCTGGCCAGACACTTGAGATTACCAGACGACATTTGCAACCGGGCGCCAACCACAGATACCTATTCCCTTCCCCAGAGTCAGGAGGAGTTTTATTTCTCGCTGCCATACGACAAAATGGATCTGATTCTTTATGGCTTGAACCACGGCTTCAGTTCCGCAGTCATCGGGAAAGAGCTTGGGATGGCGGCAGCCCTTGTTGAACGCGTGTTTACCGATATCCGATCCAAGCGCCGGGCTGCGGAATATTTACATGCGCCTCCATCACTTGTTGAACCACTATAGAGGTGACCTATGCTCGTCCAGGACTTTTTACAAAATAGTGCCGCGCGGCGCCCCGACAAGATTGCCCTGGTTTATGAAGATCAGCGGCTTACCTATTCCCAGCTTGACGCCAAGACCAATCGGCTGGCCAACGCTCTCATCAAACAAGGCGTCCAGCGCGGTGATCGGATCGCGATCTACCTCCACAACTCTGTCGAGGCGGTCGTGGCCATTTTCGCAGCGCTTAAATCCGGCGGGGTCTTCGTTCTCATCAACCGCTCGACGAAAACTGATAAGCTCCACTTCATCCTTGATAATTGCCGCGCCTCCGCTTTATTCGCTGATCCACGTTTTCTTGAAGAAACTCCTTCAGCTCAACTTCTTGCCACGGTTCCCTCCCTTCACACCGTGGTGGTCTGCGGCTCATCATCAGATCAGGAAGCCGCGCTACCCGCACCATACCATCCCTTCGCACCCTTTCTGGGACAGGCGTCTGCCCTGCCTCCTCCCAAGGTGAATATTGACCTCGATCTTGCTTGCCTCATATATACCTCGGGAACGACTGGTGAACCTAAAGGGGTGATGTCCGACCATTCGAATGTTGAGTTTGCCGCCTCATCCATAATTCAGTATCTGCGGAATGTTGACACCGATGTGGTCATCAATGTCCTCCCGCTTTCCTTCGACTATGGATTATATCAATTACTGATGACGTTCAAGTTCGAAGGGAGACTGGTCCTGGAATCGGGATTTGCCTACCCGGCTGCGATTTTAACCCGGATCGAGCAGGAACAGGTCACCGGGTTCCCGGGCGTTCCGACCCTTTTCGCCATGATCCTTCAGCTGGATTTGACCCCCTTCAATTTGTCTTCGTTGCGCTATATCACGAATACTGCGGCCTCCCTCCCCCCGAGCCACATTCAGGAGCTTCGCCGGAAATTTCCCCAGTCCATATTATATTCCATGTACGGCCTGACGGAAACTAAACGAACCCTCTATCTCCCTCCGGAACTGCTGGATAGCAAGCCTGGCTCGGTAGGAATTGCTATTCCCGGAACTGAAGTATGGCTTGAGGACCAGGAAGGACGCCGGCTGGGTCCTGATACGCCGGGTGAGCTGGTGGTCAGAGGCCGCCATGTGATGCGCGGCTACTGGGAATCACCGGACGCCACGGCGGCACGTTTCAAGCCGGGACCGTTGCCGGCGGAACGGGTCTGTCATACGGGTGATCTATTCCGCATGGATACCGACGGGTGCATGTACTTTGTCGGCCGAAGTGATGACATGATCAAAAGCCGTGGAGAAAAAGTTTCTCCAAAAGAAATCGAAAACGTTCTCTATTCCCTCGAGGGGGTATTGGAAGCGGCCGTAATTGGAGTCCCTGACGCCCTTTTGGGACAGGCGATCAAGGCATTTGTGGTCGTCACTGATAAAGCCTTGGGAGTAGCGCAGATTTCTGCCCATTGCCGCATACACCTTGAAGATTTCATGATGCCTAAATACATTGAATTCCGTGATTCACTCCCCAAAACCTCCTCGGGAAAGATTTCCAAGAAAGGACTCACCTGACATCATGTGCGGCATTACCGGTACCCTCAATCTCAAGACGGGCACCCCTCCAAGCGAGGCGATGCTTCGCCAGATGCTTGCCATGATCCGGCACCGCGGGCCTGACGAGTTCGGGATCTATCTGGATGACCATATTGGCCTGGGAAGTGCCCGCCTGAGTATCGTTGACCTGAGCGGTGGCCAGCAACCCATTACGAATGAAGATCACACGCTCTGGATTGTGTTCAATGGCGAAATCTTCAACCATATTGAACTTCGCCCGGAACTAGAAGCGCAAGGACATCGGTTCACCACCCATGCTGACACCGAGATTCTGATTCATCTGTACGAGGAGTACGGGCCCGCCTGTTTGTCCCGATTGAACGGTCAATTTGCACTGGCGATATGGGATGCCCGCCATCAAACCCTTTTCCTGGCACGCGACCGTCTCGGGGTCAGGCCGCTTTTCTACACCGTCATTAACGGATCCCTTGTTTTTGGATCTGAAATCAAAGCCATCCTCACCGTCCCCGAGGTAAAGGCAGAGCTTGACCCGATTACTCTCGACCAGATCTTCACCTTCTGGAGTCCGCTCTCCCCCCGGTCGATTTTCAAAGGGATCGTTGAATTACCCCCCGGGCACTATCTGCTGGCCCACGCCGGCAAAACGTCCCTTACCCAGTATTGGAAATCAGAATTTCCTAGCGAAGAGTCTGCTCTTGAGTCCTTCTCCGGAAGACGTCACCCCGACAGCTATCTGGATGAACTGGAGAGTCTTCTCCTTGACGCGGTGAAGCTTCGCCTGCGTGCCGATGTGCCCGTAGGGGCCTACTTGAGCGGGGGACTGGATTCCTCCTTGATCACGGCGCTTATCCGCAGGTGTGCGACAACACGGCTCGACACATTCTCCATCAGCTTTAATGATGTGGCATTCGATGAAAGTCCGTTCCAGCGCCAGATGGCCGCTTTCCTCAATACAGATCACCAGGTCGTACAGGCTTCCTATGCCGACATCGGCCGCGTCTTCCCGGACGTGATCTGGCATACTGAAATCCCCATCATGCGTACGTCCCCCGCCCCCATGTTCCTCTTGTCGCAACGGGTCCGGGAGTGTGGTTATAAGGTCGTCCTCACGGGAGAAGGCGCTGACGAATTCCTGGCGGGTTATGATATTTTCAAAGAAGCCAAAGTGCGCCGCTTTTCGGCAAGGCAACCGCAATCAACCTGGCGCTCCCTTTTATTCAAACGCCTTTACCCTGATCTCACCGGACTGGCGAAGACGAGCCCCGCCTTCCTCTCGGCATTCTTTCAGAGCGCTGAAACAGGGCTAGATGACCCCTTTTTTTCCCATGCTATTCGCTGGAAGAACAACCGCCATACCTGCCGGTTTTTCTCTAAAGACTTAATCGCTCACCTGGCCGGTCAACCCTGCAAAGGCGCCGACCAGGTAGCGATCCCTCCGGAATTCAAATCCTGGGATTCCCTGGCTCAGGCTCAATTCCTGGAAAGCTCGATATTCATGTCGCAATATCTGCTGTCCTCCCAGGGCGATCGCATGGGGATGGCCCATTCGATCGAAGGCAGGTTTCCGTTTCTGGATTACCGGGTCGTGGAATTTTGCAATCGCCTTCCCTCTTCCCTCAAATTGCGGGGGCTGACAGAGAAATTTCTTCTCAAGAAATTAGGACGTAAATGGCTGCCATCCGAAATATGGCAGCGGCCAAAACGCCCCTACCGCGCGCCCATTCATCGCAGTTTTTTCAGTGGTTCCGCCGCCTATGTCCGCGACCTGTTATCCCCCGGCATGATTACAAAAACAGGACTATTCAATGCCGACGCGGTCACACAGCTGGTCAATAAAACAGAGAAGAGCGAGTGGATCAGTGAAACCGCAGACATGACGCTTGCTGGAATTATTTCCACGCAGTTGCTTCATTCGTTATTTATCGACCGATTTACGATACCCCCCCCGATATCGCACGATGAGCCCGTAAACGTTCACCGTAACGGAACAGGGGCTGGCTGACTGCTCCCCCTCACGCCGCTTCCGAGGAACGAGTTTCACGCCATTCGCGAGGGGAGGATCCCACGCGCTGATGGAACCAGCGCGTAAAGTAACTCGGATCCTCATACCCCACCAGTCGTGCCACCTCGTTAATACTCAAGGTCAGATCCACCAGGTATTGCTTGGCCCGCTTAAGTCGTTCATTCGAGAGGTACTCGGTAAAAACCTGACCTGTATGCCGGTGGAATAAGGCCGTGAAATGATTGGGTGTCAAACGGGCTACCGCCGCCAGCTCCTTGACAGAAAGGGGCAGATCGGGCCGTTGCCGAATCAGTTCGCAAACCACGTGAACCAGCATGGGCACCGTATCCGACCGTTTCCCCTTAACGGAAAGTTCGCCCCGACCGCTGTTTCGGATGAGGTCCTGCATAATGGCCGCCGCCCCACCGCCTTTTTGCATGGCTAACAATTGCCCTTGCAGGTCATAATTCCGCTTCACTTCCTGAATCGCCGTACCCAGGGCTCGCATTATCTGAAGCGCTCCTTGCCGCTCTTTCTCACTCAATTGAGGGAGTTTCAAGAACGCTTTGCGCAATACCCCCAAATCAACCCCCAGCTCTTTTCCCCGCGCGCGTACCGCCGGCCAGGTTGCTTTCCCGGGAAACATACAAAAGCTCAACACGGCTACCGCACCTGAAGAGGCATCATTCACCGGGGTCACCAGAACTTCGCACCCCAAATGACAACGATGTTCAACCTGACCATCACTTTGTGCCGCCGTCGTCATTAAGACATGGCACATCTTGCAATGCTTTCCACCGTCTTTGGTAGAGTGTATCAGCCGACAGAATTCCGTCTTGGGACTGTCGCTCATCCCTACAAAGAATTGACTCCACCCATCCTCATTGGGATATACGACCAACACGCGCAGGCCCATAATTTCGGCCACCATCTCCCCCAATTGCAGGATCAATGGGTGCTGCAAGATCTTCTGATCCAAACTATCTGCATCAGGAATCTTCATAAATCACTTCCCTCCGTGCTGGTCATTGTTCACAAATTACGTTTACAACCATGCATTGCGGGCAGAGTTCAAAAAGAAATCAATGTCCGCTTCAGTATGAGCCGCCGAAACAAAGCCGACTTCAAACTGTGAGGGCGGCAGGTAACAGCCGCCCCTCAACATCCCACGGAAAAAGGCGGCATAAGCCTTCGCATCACACCGCTTCACCGTTGCCAGATCCGTTGGCGCCTCGCGCATGAAGAAAGGGGTAAACAAGCCGCCAAGTCCGGCACAGTGGAACGTCAGCCCCCGTTCTTGGGCGATGCCATTAAGCCCTTCAGTTAAACGCCGCCCCAGCTGCTCCATCCGCGGATAAGGATTTTCTTTCCGGAGTAATCCCAGTGTCGCCAGTCCCGCCGCCAGGGCCACCGGATTGCCACTGAGCGTTCCCGCCTGATACACCGGGCCCAAGGGTGCCAGTTTCCGCATCACGTCTTCGCGTCCCCCTACGGCGCCCACCGGCATGCCCCCACCAATAATCTTCCCCAGACAGGTCAGGTCGGGCGTCACCCCGCACATCACCCCATAGCTGGTCGGGCCGAGCCTGAACCCGGTGATCACCTCATCAAAGATGAGCAAGGCCCCGCACCGGTCTGCCGCATTCCGCAATCCCTGCAGGAAGCCCGGCGCCGGCGGGATCAGCCCCATATTCCCGGCCACCGGTTCAACAATGATGGCCGCAATCTCATCACCCTGCGTCCGGACAATTTCATCCACCGCCGCCAGATCATTGTAAGCGGGCACCAGCATCTCCGCGGCCACCGTCGCAGACACCCCTGCCGAAGAGGTGATGCCCCCAGTCAGAAGGCCACTACCCGCAGAAACCAGCAGGCAGTCGGCATGTCCATGATACCCGCCATCAAACTTCAATATCTTACGGCGACCGGTGAAGCCACGGGCCAGACGGATGGCTGTCATGGTCGCTTCCGTACCGGAACTCATCGCACGCACCATCTTCATGGATGGCACCAGCGCACAGAGCGTTTCGGCAAACTCCACCTCACGGGGGGTATTGATCCCGAAACTGGTACCCTCGGCGGCAGCCCGGCAAATCGCCTCAATCACCACGGGATGGGCATGCCCCATGACCAGCGGCCCCCATGACCCGCAAAAGTCCACCAGCTCAGCCCCTTCAACCGTCCGGATCCGGGCCCCTTTGCCGCTCACCACGTAGAGAGGGGCGCCTCCCACAGAGTTAAAGGCCCGGACAGGACTATTCACCCCGCCGGGAATCACACGCGTCGCCCGATCAAACCATTCCCTGGAAGTCATGGAAGGTCATCCTTTCTTGAAAATCTCATCATACCGGTTGGCCCAGTAGGAAATGATAATATCCGCACCGGCGCGGGACAAGGCCATGGTGGATTCGCGGACCATGCCGCCCAAATCCCCCCAGCCACGATCTGCCGCCGCAATCAGCATGGAATACTCACCGCTCACATTATACACCGCGATCGGAAGATCCGTTTGCTCGCGCAGGCGGGCAAGAATATCCAGATAGAAAAGCGAAGGTTTCAGCATCAGGATATCGGCGCCTTCCCCCTCATCCAGTTGCGACTCGCGCAGTGCCTGCCGCAGGTCCCCATAGGAGGCCTGATAACTCTTGCGGTCCCCTTTCTGCGGGGCTGACTCCTCAGCCTGCCGGAACGGCCCATACATACTGGAGGCGAACTTGGTCGAATAACTCATGAGCAACGTCTGCTGGAAGCCCTCGGCATCCAGTGCCTGGCGGAGTGCCGCCACCTGGCCATCCATCATCGCACTCGGCGCCACCATATCCGCACCCGCCGCCGCATGGGACACCGCCATCTTCGCCAGCACCACGTTGGCCGCATCATTATCCACATCCCCGGAACCCGTCAACGGCCCGCAATGCCCGTGCGAGGTATAGGCACACACACAGACATCCGAGGCAATCACCAGCTCGGGATACTCCCGGCGAATCGCGCGGATGGCCTGCTGCACGGGGCCCTGTTCATCATAGGCCGCTGTTCCTGATCCATCTTTTTGTTTGCCGTCCACCAGCCCAAAAACAAGGATACTGTTCACTCCCATATCAACCACCGGCGCCAGGTCTTTCAACAGGACATCCACACTCATCCGCCGCTGGCCAGGCATGGCCTCAATGGGTTCGCTGACGCCGGACCCTTCCTTGATAAACACCGGCCACATGAATTTTTCAGGTCCCGGCAAAGGCATATCAAACAGACGCCGGAGCGCAGGGGTCCGGCGTAATCGCCGCAATCGAACTTCAGGAAATGTACTCATATCTCACCTTTCACAAATGAGTTTCTCACATAGTATGCGGCCAATGCGGCCATGCTGGATTCCACGGTGGCCTCCGGGGGAACCAGATCCACCGCTACCCCTCGCTGCTTAAGGGCCGCCACGGTGGGCTTCCCGATGGCAACGACCAGACTCCCTTTCAAGGAAGCCACACCCCACTGCTGATCATACACCTCAACCGCCGAGGCACTGGCAAAATACACCACCTCACAGTCAGGCTTCCCCCCCTGCTGAATCGGCAGGTTGTGATACAGCAGGCAATCCTCAACGGACCCACCCATCGCCTTCAAGGCCTGCGACAGTGAAGGACCGGCCTTGTCGGATCTCAGCCGCAGAATCCGCAGCCCGGCTTTCATCAGGGGCTCCACCGTTTTCAAGAGACTGTCGGCACTGAACTCGGCCTTCGGTTCAATATCCGCCTGAAGCCCCAACGTCCAAAGCTCACGGGAGGTCCCTCCGCCACAGGTGACCAGCTTGGGCACCTTCCTCAGATCCGTCCAAGCCGTCTTGAGCAGTTCCCCGAAACACCGCACGGCCGAGGGTGACGTCAGAACCACCCAGTCATACGTAGCGATCTGGCGGATGCACTCCAAAGCGGTTGCCGTCGGCTCCAACTTGATCAACGGGCGGCAAACCGGGATTCCGCCGAAATCATTCACCAGATCGGCCGCCTTATCCTGCAAGGCATGGCTTGCGGTCAGCAATACGCGCCGTCCTTCCAGCGCCCCCCAAGTCGGGTATTGATACCTCGCCGCCTCCCCGACAATAAGCAGGCCGGGCAGTTCGGTATCGGTCTCCTTGATGCGGGCCGCGATCCCCGCCAAATCACTGGTGATCGAAAATGACTGGTCGCTCCCCGCCCCGAACACCACTGCGGCGGGCGTCGTCGGGGACATCCCCTCGGCGATCAATTGCCGGGATACCTCATCCGCCACCGATAAGGCCATAAAAAACACGATTGGCAAGGTGCGGCGTTCATCCGCGTTGACTGAACCCACGCCTCCCCCTTCTTTGCGGGGGGTCATGACCGTAAAACCTCGTGAGACCCCGCGCCGGGTTAACAGTTTACCCGTCACAGAGGTCGCCGCGCTCAGACTGCTGACACCGGGCATGACACGATACGGCAGCCCCAGTTCATCCAGCGCCTCCACCTCTTCGGCCAGTCGCCCGAATACCCCCGGATCCCCACCCTTGAGCCGCACCACCCGCAACCCACGCCGCGCATAACGGGTGATCAGATAGGTGGTTTCATCCTGGGGCATGCTGTGCTGACCACACCGTTTGCCCACATCCACACACTTCACGGAAGGCGGCAGCATGCTGATCAGGTCATGCCCCAGCAAGGTGTCATGGAGACACACATCACAGCGCTTGAGCGCATTCAGGGCTTCCAGCGTACACGCCCCTGCCGATCCCACCCCTGCGGCCGCAAAGGTCACGGACTTCACAAACAACCGCCGCAGTATTTGAAAACGCTCATCCCCGGCCCTGAAGGTCAGCGCCAGGGTTCCCTGTCCATCCGGAGGCGGGAGAACGCTAGCCGGGATCCACTCGGTAATACGGTCCTGCAATCCCAGCCGGTTCATGGCCGCGCCAGCCATCACCACGAGATCAAAATCGCCCCGATCCAACTGACTCAACCGCGATTCAATGGTTCCGCGAATCGGACTCTGTCGGGCCTCCGGAAAACGGCTACGGCAATAGGCTTCCCGGCGCTCACTACTCACGCCAATCCTGCCATTGGCCGGCATGGAGGCGATATCCCGCCCGGCAGGCCGGATCAACACATCACGGGCATCCTCAGTCCACGGCAACCAGACCCAATCAAGGCCTTCACCGATAGGGTCCGGGACATCCTTGGCGCTATGCACCGCACAATCCAGAACGCCCGACCGCACCTGGTCATCCAGATCTTTAGTGAAGAAGTCGGCAGGACTCTGCCGCAAATCCATGCCCTGATCCCGATCTCCTGGCGACGAGAGGGGGGCGGCCATCCAACGGCTTCCGGGAAGGCACCCCTCAAACTGCGCGATGACCCCTCGCGTCTGCAATACCGCCAGCGGACTCGACCGGGTCCCCACTTTAAATACTTCTGATGATGTTTTCATACAGCCTCTGATACTCTCCTCCTAACGTGCGCAAACCTGATAATACGGTTTGCGCACGAGATCGACACCGTTTGTCAGACAGCCGGAATCCCGCTTCAAACCACTCTTTCATCATCACCCCCGACCAACCGGCGCAGGTACTGTCGCGCAAGGCCCCGCTCAAACTATCACCGTTCAGGCGGAATGAGTCAGCCACATGTTCTACAGCGGAAGCCCCCTCCTGGATGCAGGAACGCCCGGAGAAACGTGCGCGGAGACAGTCCCGCAGCAGCGTCGCCGCGACGCCGGTTTGCCCTGACACGACGGCCAGCACCTCGATGTGATCGGGCTGGCTGAGAATCACAAATTCAAATACCCCCCAGATCTGCTGAAGCACGGTACCCAGTTCGGCAACCTTGGATTTTGAGGTGCGTGAGGGACGCTTCACCGAGACCACCAGCAGATCGGCCTGCTGTAGATGATCCATGTGGCGGGCCAGGTAATCCTTGATCAACCTCGCACGCCGGCAGGATTCCCCACCCGTCGATATCGTCAAGGTCACGCGGGGACGCCGCAGGGTAGCCGGGATCAGGAAATCGGCTTCGGTCCAGTGCGCATCCGCGGCGGCACACAGGATCCCTTTCTGGCGACAAAGCCGCAGCACCTCCCCGTTCACCTCCGGGTGATCGGTCGCCGCCAATACCACCCTCTGCCCCTTCACATCCGAGTTACGGAACAGGCGCGCCCGATATTGAATCCGCCCCGCCGCGGCCCATTCGCGAATGGCTTCGCAAGCCTCCGGCCCCACCACCGTAATGGAGGCGCCGGCCTCGAGCAAGTGGCCCACTTTGCGCGCCGCAATCTGACCACTGCCGACCACCAGACAGGGGCGTCCCTCCAGCATGAGGTTCACCGGCAGGATTTTACGAACTCGAGATTCATTTCTCATAATATCATGCTATTGGAAACACTCCCTCTCCCTTCAGGGGAGAGGGTTGGGGTGAGGGTGTTTCACCCAGCAAGCCTCCCGCCTGCTCCAGCCAGAGTTCCACAATGCCGGCAATCTCGCCCAGCCCTTTGGTGACAGGGACGACCTCGATCCCTGCCCGCCTCAGGGCCGTGGCCCAGGAGTGTTCACCCGCACCGGCGATATCTTCCTGCGCCGAGTAGCCGGCCGCCACCATACAAGGGGTCAGCCACACCTTTTTCACGCCTGACTCCAAACAGTCCCGAACGACCGCCTCGCGACCGGGCTTGCCGAGTATCATACCGAGTCTCAGCCGGGGGTCAACCTTATGACACCCTTCCACGGCCGCCCTGAGCGTCTTCTCCGCCCGGGGATCCTCGCTGCCATGCGCCACTAGAATGACCCGGTCCTGAGGCCCCGGGGTTTCAGGCAATCCCGCGAGCAAGGCGACCAGCGCCCGGAGCCAAACGGACTCAGATGCCATCAACGCCTGTCCCAGCACCACCTTCATCCGGTTTTCGGGCGTGTGGCTAAAAGCCATGACGGTTTCGGCCAACTCTCCGAATTCCATGCCATCCGTGAGATGCAGGGACACCACGGCCGCCCGGGTGTTCCCCTCAGCCTGCATCGCCAGCAGGGCTGCCTCGGGGGCTTTGGCCTCCAGGCCTTGCGCCACCAGCTTGCGCCGGATCGGAGCCGATGTGAACGTCCATCGCACCTCCACATCCGGAAAGCGCCTGGCTGCGGCCGCGCTGATCCGGTCGAACACGCCCCGGGCTTCCGGGCACGTGGTGCCGGGAACCGCAAAGAGAAGGCCTTTACGCTCTCCGAAAAACACCGGACTGGATTTCTTGAACTCGCGGACGGACCACAACATGCGCCCCCCCGACAGACCGGCATCCGCACCCAGTTTCTCGAAAATCCCAATGGCCTCTTCACGCGATTTAGCATGAATCATGGCATATAAATTATAAGGGAAGGCGGCGAAGGCCGGCCGCTCGTAACAGTGGGTCACATGCTGACTTTGAGCCAGAATGCCGCCCGCCTCCCTGATCCGCCCCGCCGGTGCGCTCCAGACACACATACTATTGGCGGAAAAACCCAACTGCCGGTGGCGCAGGATCAACCCGATCCGGCGGATCACGCCGCTCGCCTCCCAGCGGGCCAGCAATTCCAGCAATTCCCCCGGCTCCATGCCAAGCTCACCCGCTAGGACACCGAATGGGTCCGCACTCACGGCAATACTGGCCTGCATACGCCGCACGACCTTGCGTTCCCGCTCCGGGAGCGGTGCCACAGGCTCGGTCACCGGGAGGGCCAGCGGCCTCGCTGGCCGTCTTTGCTCATTCCGCCCGAAAACCGCCTCAATCTTGAATTTCTGCAATGCCGGAAGATTCAACACCTCATAGGGCCCCAAGGCCGCGGACACCCGCGCCAGCTCAAACGTCAATTCTTCCGCCGGGGCCGTCACGGTGAACCAGAGGTTGGGATGGCCTTCCCGTTCATAACAATGCGTGATTCCTGAAAAAGGGGCAATGCGGGTGGCGGCGGCCTCCAACTCAGAAGCAGGCACGTCCGCAGCACAGAGCGTACTCAGGTACCCAAGGCGCTGCGACTCGAAGACCGCCCCGAATCGGCGCGCCACGCCAGACTCAAACAGTGAATGGACCTTTGCCAGCACAGCCTCTTCCGTCAGTCCCAGCTCTTCCCCGATGCGGGCAAAAGGGCGGGCTGTAATGGGCAGGCCCTGTTGAAGCCGCACCAGTAATTTTGCCTCAAGATTTTGGCTCATAGGAACAATCGGGATCCTCTGACATGAAATCCCCGCTCGAGGCATACGCGCGCGCGCGACAACCTTCACACACCACGCGATAGCCACACGAGCCACATTTGCCTTTGAGCTGGGCAGGATTCCGCAGCGCAGTGAACACTTCGGAGTTCTGCCAGATCTCATTAAACGGTTGCTTGAGGACATTCCCCACGCAGAGCGGCAGATACCCGCAGGGCTGAACATCGCCCGTCCGGGAGATAAAGCAAACGGCCGACCCGGCGAGACAGCCGCGCGTCATGGCCTGCATCCCGCTGGTCGCGGCAGCAGGGTGGCCGTGGCCAGCCTGCTTTATGGTAGTCGCCGTGCCATGCCCATGCCCCGCCCCGGGACCGGGCATCGGGATGCCCTTCTCACGGGACACTTCCCGCATGATCCGGTAGTACTGGGGCGCGCAAGTGGCCTTGATATGGATGCGATCGCGCAATTCAATGGATTTCGCAAACAGCCACCGGAGAAATTTCTCCATCTCTTCGTTGGACAGTCGGGCCTCCTCGCTGATCTGGGCGCCACAGCCCACCGGGACCAGGGCGAACACATGAAAGGCGTCGGCCTTGCGCGCGAGCACAAAGTTCAGGAGCTCCTCGACTTCCTCAATATTGCTGCGGGCCACCGTGGCGTTGACCTGCATCGAGACCCCTGCGCGTGCCATCGCATCATACCCGCGTATCGTGGCGTCAAAACTGCCCGGCACCCCGCGGAAGGCGTCATGCGTCGCGGCCTTCGCGCCGTCCAGGCTCACACTGACCCGTTTGATTCCCACCTCTACAATCCGGCGCGCCATCTCATCATCCACAATGGTGCCGTTGGTGGCCAACGCCACCCGGCTGAACAACCCCACGCAGGCCTTGGCGATATCGAAGAAGTCCTTTCTTACCAGCGGCTCGCCCCCGGTGAGAATCATGATAGGATCTCCGGCCTTCCGGATGTCCCGGGCCACTGAGATAATCTCTTCAGTGGACAATTCACCCGCCGCAAAATGGTCCGTCGCTTCAGCGCGACAGTGGCAGCACTTCAGGTTACAGCGCGCCGTCAGCTCCCAAAACACCAATCTCAGCGCATCTTGTGTCATAGCCCGATCTCCTTGTCGGTCAGATAACAATCCGGCTCGGGTGACCACACATCCCCCGTCATTGCCTCGGCGCGAACCCGGAAATTACCATTGCAGATGTCCAGCCACTTGCAGGCGGCACAACGGCCTGTCAGATATTTTTTCCGTTCCCGCAGCTTGCCCATGAGGGGCTCGGAGGTGTCCGTCCAGATCTTGCTGAACGGCTTCTGCGTCACATTGCCAAACGAATAGTGACGCCAGAACTGGTCCGGATGCACCGACCCATCCCAGCTCACACAGCCGATCCCGTGGCCGCTGCTGTTACCGCCATTCATCTTGAGCAGTTTCAGAACCTCCGCCGCGCGCACCGGATCTTCTTTTAAAAGCCGCAGATAGAGATAAGGACCGTCCGTGTGATTATCGACCGTAAGGACCTCGACCTTCTTACCCCGGTTATGAAAGTCACGAGTACGATCCATGATCAGGTCGACCGTGCTCCGAGTCTCATCATGAGACATGCGCGCTTCGTGAATCAGCTTGGTCCCGCGACCGGCATACACCAGGTGATAGAAACAGACACGGGGAATCCCCTCCCGTTCAATCAGGTCAAGCACCTCGCCCACATCCCGGTAGTTCTCACGGGTCATGGTAAACCGCAGCCCGACCTTAACACCGGTTTTCAGACAGTTTTGTACTCCATCCATCGCCATCCGGAAGGCCCCCTTGACGCCGCGGAACTTGTCGTTGGTGGCCTCCATGCCATCCAGACTGATGCCCACGTATGACAGTCCGGCCTCTTTCAACCGACCGGCGATTTCGGGTGTGATCAGGGTCCCGTTGGTGGAAACGACCGCCCGCATTTTCCGGGTGGTGGCGAACTGGATCAACTCAAAGATATCGGGCCGCATCAGCGGTTCGCCGCCTGAGAATAAAATCACCGGGGCGCCGAAATCAGCCAGGTCCGCCAGCAGGGCCTTACCGGCCTCATTTGACAACTCATTGGGATAGTTCTGATCGCGGGACTGGGAGTAGCAATGGACGCAGCGGAGATTGCAGCGCCGCCCCACATTCCACACCACCACCGGCTTCTTGTCTGCCGAAAATTGCAACAGATGCGAGGGCAGATCTTTTGAAAGGCGCCCATACCGCAGGGGATCCGACGCTTCCACCGTACCGCAATAAAGTTTGGATATTCCAATCATTTCTGTAAATCCTTCCTATCGAATCCGAACAGGTCATTGACGACCCGCACATAGTTGTCCAGTTCACCCTTTTTAGCCGCCCGCTTAAGCGCCTCCCGCGGCTCCGCCAGGAGTTTCGCCACAATCTTCCTAGCCATCTCGCGGACCTCCTCCTGGCTCGGCTCCGGCAGTCCAGCCAACCGCTCCTTCGCCAGCGTGCGCTTCAAGGCGTTCTCATAAACCTCGCGTCCATGCTCATCCATCTGGCGCAAAACTTCCCGCAACCCACCGCTCTCAAAATGTTCCGAAATTTCAGCCAAGCCCTGCCGCACAATGATCCAGGCCTGCTCAACCGCCTCGCGTCGTTTTGTAATATTCTCGGCCGCAATGAGTTGCAAGTCATCAATCGAATACACGTAGACATTCTTAATGTGGGCGGCGGCAGGATCAATGTCGCGGGGAACCGCAATATCGACCATCAACATCGGCTTACCACGCCGGGTCTCAATGGCACGCTTGACGGCAGCGGCATGAATCACCAAGTGCGGCGCACTGGTTGAGCTGATCACGATGTCGGCCCGCGCCAGATAGTCTTCCAACAGATCGAATTGAATGGCCCGCCCGCCACAGCGCTCGGCCAGATCCTGTCCGCGCCCATGTGACCGGTTGAGCACCAGGACATCGGTGGCCCCCCGATCCATCAGACTTTTGAGCGCCAGCTCCGCCGTCTCGCCCGCCCCGACAATCATGACCGTCTTGGTGCTCAGGTCATCAAACACCTTCTCCGCAAACTCGACTGCCAGCGAACTGACCGACACGCGGCCGCGACAGATCTCCGTCTCCGTATGAACCCGCTTGGCCGTCTTGAAGGCCCGCTGAAAGAGGGACTGCAACACCTTGCCTGTGACTCCTGCCTCGTCGGCAATTCCGAGCGCCTGTTTGACCTGCCCGAGAATCTCGGACTCACCCACCACCATGGCGTCCAGGCTGGAGGCCACGGACAGCATATGCTCCGCCGCCTCGAGACCGCTTTTGACGTAAAAGTGATTTTCAAGTTCGTCCGCCCGGAACTGGTCATCTCCCTTGAGCAGGATTTGAAACAGGCGGTGTTTGTCGGCATTCACATCAATACCGGCGGTATACAATTCCGTGCGGTTACAGGTCGACACCAGCACGAGTTCGGAGCCCGGGAATTGAGTCCGGATACGATGCAACATGGCGGGCACCTCACTGGGCCGGACGGAGGCCTTCTCACGTACGTCAACCGGCGCCGTATGATAGCTGATCCCGATGACTCCAACATTCATGGCCCACCCACCCTCAGGCTCACCTGAATGAAGGAGTGAATAGACGTCGCGACCAGATGGACCCCGATAAAGGCAAAGAGCAGACAGCCCAGTCCGAACACCGCCACGAGGGCAATGCCCCGCCCATGACGGCCGGAACTCGCCCGCAGATGCACAAATACTGCCAGGACCAGCCACAGGATGAAGGTGGCTACCACTTTAGGATCCACAATCCACTCTTCGCCGCCACCTATCCGGCGGATCAGAACGATGCCCGTCAGGATCGAGATCGTAAGCAATAGAAAGGCTACACCGATCAGCCGGCTCATGACGTGATCCATGGTTCCCAGCGACGGGAGCCGGGACCACAAAACCCCGAAACGTTTGTTTTTAAGATTGCCGTCCTGAACCAGATAAATGACAGCACTGATACTGGCGAGGGTGAACACACCAAACGCGGCATACGCTGTGGCCACATGCAGCATCAAGCCGGCCCCCTGAACCGGCGAAGCGTCCCCACTATGCACCCTGAAAGATGACACCCCACACAGCAGCAGGAGGGTCGCGTACGGAATAAGAATTCCTGCAATACCAGGCGTATAACGGTAGGCGGCCCACAATCCATACGCGCCACTGAGAGCCAGCGCATATAACCCCATGGCATCGAAGCAGTTAAAGGCATGAAGGGTCGTTAAACCCACCCCCCGGAAGATCAGGACCCCAGCAAGAATCACCCCGCCCATCGTCATCAGGGAAATGGCCGCCCGCTCCCCGCGCGGCTTGGCACCAAGCAGCGAGGCCAACGCCAGTATAGAGGCGACCACATAACAACCCACCCCGGCAATAGAGATTATGTAGATGCTGTCCAAAGAGAGCCTCCTTAAAGGAGACTATATTACTCCGCAACGTTCCAATAATTCAAGGCCAATGAATAATTGACAGTCGCAAATGCCGTTATGTATAGTGCTGGCATACATATGGAGTAAGGCTATGCAAGCAACTATAGTGGATTTGCGATATCACATGAATGACGTTTTGAAGGCGTTGGAAAGAAATGAGAGCGTCAGCGTTTTGTATCGCGGAACAGTCAAGGGGATACTGCGCTCTATCAGCGACAAATCGGCAACCGAGGTTGCCGATCATCCGTTTTTCGGGATGCTGAAATCGGGCGATCCCGTCGATAAGGTTATGCATGATCTTCGAGGGGGGCGTTGCCATGATCTTTGATACCGATATCTTTATCTGGGTTCAGCGCGGAAACGTTAAGGCCGCCCGGCTTATTGATCAGACGCCGGAACGTCTCCTGTCGCTGCAGACCTATCTGGAACTGCTCCAGTGTGCCGAGAACAGGCGGCAACATGAGCAAACCAGGTCATTCCTGAAAGCATTCGATTTCCATACACTGCCATTGACGGAAAATATCGGGCACAGGGCGGCGATCTATATCGAAGAGTACGCCTTGTCGCATGGGCTTAGGGCGGGCGATGCGATTGTGGCGGCTACCGCAGCAGAGCATGGCTTAACGCTTTGTTCGGGGAATGGGAGGCATTTTAATTCGGTTAAAGACCTGAAGACTTTAATTTTCAAACCATAATCCAAACCCGGTCCTGTGATGAGCGCCTATTGCCGCCTATCCAAATGGAGGGCGCTGCTCCGTCAGCGCCGGTGAATATACCAGCCCCCGAAGAGCCGGCCCCCGTCGTTTCCGTCCCGCCTCCGGCCCCTGTCGACGCGGCGGTGACAGAGCACCGCCCTCCATTCATTCAAGAGCCGGTGGTCGTGGAGACGCCTCCACCGACGCCCGAAACCGAAGAAAAACCGACCTGAAACAGCTGGGATAAATCGCCCGCCAGATTATTGCTCAAACTGTATTTGCTAGTTTGAGCACCGCCATCCGTTTTTTCGCTTCACGGACTGCCGGTATGACAGGTGTCACAACGGGCAGTTTTCCAGTCATCCCCGATATCCTCGGGATGCTTAAATTCCAGTCCTGATGACGTGAACTCCGCCAACTCCTTACCGGGTCCTTGCGCCAGAATGGTGTGACAGGTATTGCAGTCCTTGGAAATCCGCTTGCCGGTCTCACTCACATGTTCCCCATCATGACACCGGAAACAGCCGGGGGTAATTTTGTGGCCGATGTGGTTCGGGTACTCATCCCAGCGCACCTTCATTTCAGGGAAAAAGTTGCCGCTATAAATGGCTTGCAGTTCCCGCACCGTGTCGTCAAGCCGGGCATCACCCGGATATTTCGCGCGTAATTCATGGTCAATCGCCGACAACGCCGCCGCCTCTGTCGTATAGGGCGCGGCAAGCAGTTTGGCCGACAGCGCTTTGATCGATGGGATCGAGCTGTCCAAACGACCCGCAGTCATCGCCGTATCCAATAACTCATTCGGCGAGCGATAGGTATGGGCCGGGCGATTATGGCAGTCAATGCAGTCCATACTGCGCCTGGGCAACGTTTTTCCCTGCCCTTCCGTAAGGCGGAGTTTTTTATCCTCGGTCTGGTAGACCGTCACTTTCCCTGACTGATCGGTCACCTGAACCCAGGGGATGACCATACGTTTGCGGTCGGTAGCGATATACTCGACGGTATTCACCCCTTCCATATGCCAGTGGATCCCCCGGATCTGGCCGTGCGAGGGATTTCCACCGCCGATATTAAGCAGCATCTTGATCGTCCAAGGTGAGTTTTTGTCATCTGTTCCGTAATGCGTCCAGGTGCGCAGCACCGCGCCGAAAAACTTGGTGGGCCAATGACACGCCAGACAGGTATCCTTGGCCGGGCGAAGGCTTTGAACCGGCGTTTCAATCGGCCGGTGGTACTTATTGAACAGAACAGAGTAGACCTGGTAGAGCCCGGAAATCTTGGCTTTGACAAACCATTCAGCACCGGATCCGATATGACACTCGGCACAGGACGTATTGGCGTGGGCCGACTGCTTGAAGGCCGTATGTTCCGGCTTCATCACCGTGTGGCAGACGCTACCGCAAAATTCCACTGATTCCGTGTAATGATAAGCCTGGTAGGCAACCACGATGCCCCCCACAGTAAAAACGGCGGCACACAAACAGAAAACGGCCAAACGGATGACCGTTCGCCGATCCCCCAGGTTGATGACGGGCATCGGGGCAATGCAGCCCTCCCGCTTCGCCCGCCGATGGGTCAGGATCATTCCCAACACCACCAGCGCGCCACACGCGCCTATAAACATGGGAATCAACAGGTAACTCACCAACCCGAAATAGGCAGACAGATTGTTCCGGGTGGCATCAACAATTACCATGACCAACCCTATCAACAGGGCACAGGCCCCCAGCAGGGCCCCCAGTAAACTTATCCAATTCCGGAATAATCCCGTCAGCTTTTTCAGTTCACCCATACTCATCGGCTCCTTACCATAACAGTGGAAAGAAAGCATAAGGGAGCCCTCCCTTTAATGCAAAATGAATCACGGCCGGCCGGGCACAAATCATCTACTAGTTTGCGTAGATTTGTCCTATTTACGATAGCGCCCCTCCGCCCTATAGTCTGGGGCTTTATTAATGCCGCGCACGGAGGATCAATCGAGTGGATAAAAATCTTTGCCAATACGTTTCCCGAGGCGGGACGCGTTCATCCCTGATGACGGGAATACTCCTCCTTTGTTGCAGTATCGGGCTCATCCCCGCCGCGCTTGGCACCACGCTCTCCAACAGCGATTGCATGGTATGCCACGATGATCCCACCCTCACCCGGATGGTCATGGGGCAAACCCAGTCGCTGCACATTGTCGAGATGGATCTGAAAAAATCCGTTCACTCCCAACTCGCCTGCACGGACTGTCATGCCGGGATCAAGGAACTGCCCCATGCGGAATCGCTTGCGGCCCCTGCCTGCGGCAGTTGTCACGAAGACGTCGCCAAGGAATACGCCGCCAGCATTCACGGCGTGAGCCAGAGCATGGGCGCCTCAGGCGCGGCCACCTGCTCCAGCTGCCATGGCAGTCACGCGATTGTCCCTGTCAAACAGGGCAACTCCCCGGTATTCAAACTCAACCTGCCTTTAACCTGCGCGCGTTGCCACAGCAACACCAACCTGACGACAGAATACAAGATGAAATTCCCGCAAGCCGCCAGCCAGTACATGGAAAGCATCCATGGCCGCGCCTTGCTCAAGCTCGGGCTCATCGTGGCCCCCTCCTGTAACGACTGCCACGGCGTGCACACCATCCGCCGCAGTGTGGACCGCAACTCCTCCATCAACCACGCCCATGTGGCCGACACCTGCGGTAAATGCCATGTAGGGGTCGAGGCCACCTACATGAAGAGCGTTCATGGCCAGCTGCTAGCCAAGGGCGATCCCCGCGGTCCCGTCTGCACGGACTGCCATAGCGCCCATCAGATCGAATCGCAGGCGGGCGGCAACCTCAAGGCGGCCAGCGACCTGCGCTGCGGCAAATGCCATCAGGCGCGCCTCGCCAACTACATGGAAACCTATCATGGCAAAGCCATTGCCCTGGGTTCCGCCAACACTGCCCCGCAAGTGGCCGCCTGTTACGACTGCCACGGCCATCACGACATCCTGCCTCCTTCCAACCCGGAGTCCCATTTGTCCTCCGCCAATATCGTGCAAACCTGCCGTCAATGCCATGAAGGGGCCTCTGAAAAATTCACCCAGTACCTCCCGCATGCCGACCCGGAAGACCGGGAACATTATCCCCTGCTCCATTTTGTCTTCCTCTCCATGACCGCCCTGCTGGTGGGCACCTTCGCCTTTTTCGGATTCCATACGGCCCTCTGGCTCTTCCGTTCCGTTTATCTCTATCTCCACGACTCCAAAACCTACCGGGAAGCCAAAATCAGCACCCAGGTGGGCGACCAGTGGTTTACGCGTTTCTCCCCGTTCGAGCGGATGCTGCATATCATGGTGGTCACCAGCTTCCTGCTGCTGGTCATTACCGGCATGCCGCTGAAATTCCATTACACGAGCTGGGCCAAGGTCATCTTCAATCTCCTGGGCGGCGCCCCGGTGGCACGCTCGCTCCACCATTTCGCGGCGATCATCACCTTCCTGTATTTCGCCCTGCACCTGACCGACCGGTTCCGCGCCTGTTGGCGGGGACGCGGGAACCTGCTGGATCCCGTCACCGGGCGGCTGACCTTCAGCAAAGTGATGTCCGTCGTGTTCGGCCCCGATTCCATGATCCCGAATCTGGATGACTGGCGCCAGTTCGTCGCCCATCAGAAGTGGTTCTTCGGCAAGGGCCCGCGCCCTCAATTCGACCGCTGGACGTACTGGGAGAAGTTCGACTACCTCGCCGTCTTCTGGGGCGTGGCCATGATCGGGGTCTCCGGACTGGTGATGTGGTTCCCCATCTTCTTCACCCGGTTCCTGCCGGGCTGGGTGATTAATGTCGCCATGATCGTGCACTCCGATGAAGCCTTGCTGGCGGCGGGCTTTATCTTTACCTTCCACTTCTTCAACACGCATTTCCGGATCGAGAAATTCCCCATGGACACCGTCATCTTTTCGGGTCGCATCTCCAAAACCGAGATGCTGCACGAGCGGAAACGCTGGTACGACCGGCTGGAATCCGAAGGCAAACTTGACGATTACCGCGTCCGGGATGAGTGGTTCCGCTGGAAGGAAATCGCCAAAACCTTCGGCTATCTCTTCTTCGGTACCGGGCTGATATTACTGGTCCTGATCGCCGTGGCCATGACCACCCGGCTGATGCATTGACGGAGATTACTATGCGCATGAACCATTATCTGCGGCTGGCCTTGATATTAGGAACGCTTCCCTTATGCGCCCGCGCCATCGATAATTCCGACTGCTTCGGGTGCCACGAGGATAAGAGCCTGACCAAAAAGGATGCTGCGGGGAAAACCGTGATTCTCTTTGTGGACGCGGCCAAGTACGCCACCTCCACTCATGCGAGCAACACCTGCACCAGCTGTCACACCGACATCACGGAGGTTCCGCATCCGGACAAGTTCATTGCCAGGCCGGTCACCTGCGCCACCTGCCACACAAACGCCGTCCAGTCCTATACCTCTGGCCCACACGGGCTAGCCCGGAAAGCGGGAAACACCAACGCCGCCACGTGTGCCGATTGCCATGGAAAACATGACGTCATCCCGGCCCGGATGTCGGCCTCCCCGCTCAGCCACGATCAGCTCATGACCACCTGCGGGAAATGTCATACCCAGGCGGTGGGCATCTTTAAAGACAGCATCCATGGCAAGGCTCTGGCTCGCGGGATCCGGGATGCACCGACCTGTACGGACTGTCACTCGGACCACCAGATGAGCAGTTTGAAAACGGCGTCTGTACTCAAGGTTGCCGTCGATGTCTGCAGCCGTTGCCATGCGTCCGAGCGGTTCAATGCCCGGAATAATCTATCATCCGACCGGGTCACTACCTTTTTCGCCAGCTATCACGGCATGTCGGCCAAGTTAGGGTCCAGCCAAAGTGCCAACTGCGTCAGTTGTCATGGCGCCCACAACGTGCTGCCCTCTTCGGACCCCAAGTCCTCCGTCAACAAAGCCAATATGGTCAATACCTGCCGCAAGTGTCACCCGGAGGCTAACGAAAACTTCTCATTTGGAAAAATCCATCTCGACGAAACCTCTGTTGCGAGTACCGGCGACCGCCTGAACTGGTGGATCCGCCATATTTACATCCTCATGATTGTGGGGGTAATCGGAGGAATGTTAGGCCATAACATTCTTGTTTTCCGCAGGAAAATCCAGGCTTTATGGAGCAGAAAAGAGCGGACCGTCATTCGCATGACCCGTTCCCAGCGCTATCAGCATTTCTTTTTACTCACCAGTTTCAGCGCCTTGGCGATTACGGGCTTTGCCCTGGTTTATCCCGACTCCTGGCTGCACTACCTGATGGGCTCCAGCGAAACCGTCCGGCGCGTCGGACACCGTGCCGCGGCCGCCGTCATGATGGCCCTGGCGGTGTATCACACGATCTATATTATCAGGGCAAAGGAAGGCCGCAAACTGGTGAAGGACATTTTCCCCTGCCCGCAGGATGTCCTGGATGTCATCGGGAATCTCCGCTACCTGATTTTCCCGAGGGCCCCGAAGCCTGCGTTCGGCCGGTTCAGTTATGGAGAGAAGGCGGAATATTGGGCAGTGGTATGGGGCACTTTGATCATGGGGCTTACCGGCCTGATCATTATGTTCAAGATGCAGATCACGGCGTGGGCGCCGCGCTGGGTCATCGATGTGGCCATCACCATCCACTACTATGAGGCCATACTGGCGGTGCTCGCCATTATTGTCTGGCACTTCTACCACGTGATTTTTGATCCGGATGTCTACCCCATCAACACGGCCTGCCTGGATGGCCGCATGCCGGAACATCTGTATCACGAGGAACACGCGCTGGATACGGAGACGCTGGCAGCGGCGGAGGGGGAAGAGGCGAAGGAAACGCCCCCCACGGCAAACTCATAGTGTTTAAGTTGCCAGGTTGTTAAGTTGTTGAGGGCAAAAGGCTTTCACTTAACAACGCAGCAGCCTGACAACTCAACCACTCACACGGTCATTTTACAATGACCGTGGCGTCTTCCAGAATAACATCGTATTTGTAACCTGACCCGAAATCCTTATCCGTGTTCAACGTGCCGCTCACGGTAACCACATCCCCGACGTTCACTTCAGCCTTGGTGGTGACCACTAAATCGTTATTGCCTTCGGCACCGGATCCATCACGCACGTGCAACCAGTTCATCCCTAGAATCTTCGGAGTCACCTTCACCGCTTTGGCTCGGACGATAACAGTCTTTCCGGACAACGCCGCTCTGCCTGACCAGATTTCCGCCACCGTCCTGCCGCCCTCCGGCTTTTCGATGGAGGGCATGTTCGGGGCCGCCGGCCCGTTTTTCCGGGCTACCATCGGGTGCCCGGCCGGCAGCTTGCCAGCCCCCCCTGCCGGGGCGGGGCATTCACTTCCTGCCAGGGTAATGGAGCCGGCCAGAGTGAGGTCCGGGAAGGTCCGATTCAGCACCTTGCTCTTGAAATTCTTAGCGGGCATGCCCCCTTCAACCGTCACCCGATCGCCAACCTTGACCGCAAATACCGGTCCGGCTGCCCAGATCTTCTCTTTGCCCGTGTCGATCTGAACGTAGGTATAGCGGCTGGCATTCGTTGTTTCCAACACGACCCCTGAAAATGAGCCCTCGGCAGGTCCCTGCATGCTCCCTGCCGCCGCACACATATCTGCCCCCATGGCGAACCGGCCCATCGTCAACACCAGCGTCCCTACCATCATTGCTTTTTTGTTCATTGCCCGACCCCTCATTTTTCTTAACAACTCAACAACCAACAACTTAACAACTGCGGGCTTGTCACGACTTCGCGTAACTGTGCAAGCCGGATAGAAGAAAGTTAACCCCGTAATAGGTGAACAATACCGAAACAAACCCGATGATCGAAATCCAGGCGGCGCGACGCCCACGCCAGCCGCGCATGAAGTTGAAATGCAGAAAGGCGGCATAGATGAACCAGGTGATCAGGGACCAGGTCTCTTTGGGGTCCCAGGACCAATACGTACCCCACGCCGAGTTCGCCCACACTGCGCCCGTCAGGATGCCAAGGGTCAGGAACAGGAATCCGAAGGAGATCGTCTGCGACACAATAGTCTCAAGCGTCTGGCGAGTCTCAATCTGCGCCGCCCCCCCCTGTCGCGTGGCAATCAGGAACCCCACGGCCGCCACCGCGGAGATGGCAAAGGCCCCGTATCCAAGAAAGCAGGTCATGACGTGAAACGACAGCCAGTTACTCTGGAGCGCCGGCATCAACGGGCGGATCTCTGATTCAAATGTACTGGCATGGGCCAGGGCCAGAGCCGAAAGCGCCGCCGCCGCCGCCGCCAACCAGGGCAACTTCGTGCGGATCCGGAGCAGCAGATACACCACGGCCACCGTCCAGCCGAAGAGAACGAGGGATTCAAACATATTGCTGAAAGGCGCCCGCCCCGCCTCCACCCAGCGTATTCCCAGATAAATCGTCTGAATGGATACCCCGGCCACAATCAAGCCGTTGGCAATCAGATCAAAGAGATGCCGTCGCGACATCAGACAGATCACCGCGCACACCATGGCGCAGAAATAGGCCGCCAGACTTACATTAAAAAGCGTTGTCATGTTAAAAATCGTCGTCATGAAAGTCCTCCCGTCGTCCGGCGCTGATCCCCCATCCAGGGGCCCACGCAAAACACCAGCGTCAGCCCTGCCATCATTAAAATAAAACCCGCATACACCACCGGAATACCGGGATCGCGCACGACCTGCAAGGCGCTCCAGGTCAGATCCTCAGGATTATAACTGGTTTGATAAAAGGAAAAACCGCCCCACGAAAAGGGGGAATTCACCGCGATGGTCCGGGTACTGACCACCACGCCGTTTTCAATCACTTCAATCGTGCTTTTGAAGGCCTTGATATCCCCGCCCCGCATCCCCATCCCGGGAGACGGTGCCGACTCATACTGAAATTTGAGCGGCATGGCCGTACCGGCACCGCCATGACTGCCGAAATCAGGAAAGTGGGCAAACACCCACTGCGTATTGGTGACTCCGCTACCTGTAACCATGACCTGCAGGGCTGGATTATTGGGTACATCGGAACGGGACTTCACCTCCCCCGTCTCGCCATCAACGATAAAATCAGGAACCACCTTGAGCACCGTGATCCTGAAAGCAGGGTCGGCGCCAACGGCATGTTCCACATTCAACTCAACCGGAAACTTAGTCTCAATATTTTTGTCCGCCCATTGCACCAACAGTTGGTCCGTCGCTGCCCCGAGAGTTTTATGAAACTCCAGCTCAAATTTGGTCAGGCGAATGGAAAATGGGAACTCCATACTCCCGTCGGAACTCTCCGCGGAATTCACAACCTGCCCCTCATGAAACTGGATCATCCCTTTCTGCCCCCAGATCACCCGCATCACCCCTCCCGCCAATACCAGCAACAGACTGACATGAGTGATAAAGGATCCGATGACCCTGAGTCGTTTCGCGCCCGTGGCCGTTTTGATGGCACGATAGCGGCGCCCCGTACACACCATCAGACTGGCCGCCAAGGCAAACAACAGGCCCACAAACCACCAGGAGTAAAATACGCGCGTCAACCCAAGGGCGGACAACACGCCCAGCACCGGATGCCCGCCAGGTCGGGCCAGATAGGACTCCACTTGTGATCCCTGTGGAATCAACGTTCCGGCAATACAGGCCAGAGCAAGCAACAGAACTACCGTCAGGGCAAATACCAACGACCCTAGCAGTCGCGTGACGGGATTTCCCCTTCCAGATGTTACGTCCTGTTTTTTTGATTCCGATGGATCACTCATAGTGGACAAATATAATCTCTTTTGAAGGGAATGGCAAGAGCTCAGGCGGCTTATTCTGGAGCCGGCGCCGACAGATCGACGTCATCCATTGAGATCTTCGGAGTTGGAGCGCTTTCTTAATGGAGGGCGCCGCTCTGTCGGCGCCGGCTCCAAAACGTCCAATTATTTCTGAACTTTGGGATCAGGGTGCTTGATCTTCTCGTAGGCCTGCTCGACATCAAACCCGACCTTTTTGCCGTCTTTCGTCGTAAACTTATCGGCCTTCCAGGTGGGCGACTGCTCGTTATGGCACAGCGTACAACTGTCCGTGGCGGGATAGGTCATCCCCCCCTCGATGCACTTCTTGTGGTCTTCCATGACGGCTTTTGATTTGTAATTTTTTCCCGGCCCGTGGCAGGACTCGCAGGAGACACCATCCTCGACAAGCACCTTGGCCGTGTCGGCTTTGACTTCTTCGGTGAAATTATACGCCGTTGAATGGCATTTCAGACATTTGCCGCTCTTCTGAGGTTCCGCGACCCCTACTTTGGCGCCTGCCGCTTTGGCTTCCGGACTCGCCAGCAGTTCGTAGGCTTTTGAGTGCGGACTGCTCTGCCATTTGCCAAACTGGTCTCCCGTGTCCGCCTTTTTATGACACATGGCACAGGATTTCGTTCCCACATACAAGGAGGCGTCACGATCCGCCGCAATGGCCGAAACGGCGGACAAGCCGAAAGCCAACACAGCACCCGAAACCAACCACTGACTAACTAGTTTCTTCATGCATTCTCCTTGAGTTGAGATCCCTTTTAACACATTTACAGACACACCGAACTGACTTAGATTTATATCAAATCCATCGATTCAAAATCAAATGGTATTCCGTAATAATCCTAAAGAACTTGCTGCAAAACAGGGCATGAACTAAAGTGATAAAAATTACAACAACAGGGATCTACCCATGAAATCATCTTATCGTCTACTTGCCTTTTCCGCGACCACCGTCGGTGTCGCCATTCTGGGTTTAGTGTTCTGGCGTCAACAGTCGGAACTCACCCGGATGCGAACGGCCAATGAAACGTTAGCCGCTCAAAATGCCGAACTTAACAAAACGGCTGGCTCCGGAAGCAGGACCGCCGGAAAGACAAGCGGGGCTGCCTCCATGCCTATCGCTGGATCTGCCACTTCCCACATGAAGGGCACACAAACGGAGCCCTCCCTAAATGCATTTCAAAACGCATCAGGCGACGGGGAAGTATCAGAAGCCATCCCCAAAGGCAAAGGGCTGAAGCCTTGGCAGACACCCACAGCGCCGGAAACGCCGCCAGCCCTGGATAGAAACAGGATGATCCTGGCAGATGCCAGCGTAAAACCCGTCGCCGACGGCTTGGTGGCAACCATGAAATTCAATTCCATCAGCAATGTCGCGACGGAAAAACTCGCATTGGTGATTCGCCTGGACAAACGGTCTGATGCGAGGATATTGAACCTGGTCCCTGCCGATCCCTCCAATTACACCGACGTGGGCACCCGGGTATCTGAGAACGGAAAATTCGCCATCTTCACGGCCTCCATCAGGGATGCCAGATCCATTTCGTTCCATCTGGCCCTGTCAGGCCCGGACGTAGCCGATGTCAGAGGCTCATGCGGCATCACCCCGTTTTTACTCGAAGTTGACGCCTCGGGAGCCATCGTCCGGGATTTCCCGGCTCAATAAACGCTTCCCCGGTGGCTATCGGTGACAATAGGAGCAGTTCCCCTGATCGCCGAATCGGTTATGAGTGGGGGGCCAAATGCCTTGATGCACCAGCGAGCTGTTCCCACCCGGGTGACATACGGCACACTGATCTGCCTCGGGGGTCCCTATATGACAGGCATTACAATGTCGATCCTTCCACCCAGCCGAATGCGGGTTAGGATGGTTTGCCACTGAGGTGACCCCTTCATGGCAGATCCCGCAGCTGGCCGCCTCGGTGCCGGCATGGCAATTGTTACAATGGGTCGTAAGCCAGCCCGCAGGATGGGGATTCACATGCCCATCCGCTAAAGAGCCGCCATGGCACACGGTGCATTGCTGCGACTCAGGAGAGCCGGGGTGACAGACGGTGCAATGCTGTTCGCGCCATCCGCCGCGATGCGGGTTCGGGTGGTTCGCAATCGAGGCGCCCCCTTCATGACACACCCCGCATTGTTCCGACTCGGGCCCGGCATGGCAATGGTTACAATGCTGATCCCGCCAGCCCGCCAGATGGGGGTTGGGATGGGAACTGATTTCCGCCTCATGGCATAACGCACAGCCGGTTCCGTTTGCCTTGCTGGTATGACAGCTGTAACAGTGACTTCGATTCCATCCTGCCGTATGAGACTGGGGCCGGGTGTCAGCATGACAGGCATCGCACGAATCCTGTTGGTGGCAGACCAGGCATCGTGACCGATCCCACGCGGCCTGAATCCCGTGGGTCTTGAGCCGCCATAGATTGTTGTGCGAAACCGGCATGGTCACCTGATGACATTCCCGGCACGATTCCTCGTGATGACAGACACCGCAGGCATTGTCCGGCTCAGTCCCAAAGGCACCATGCCGCCTCGTCCAGTTCTGGGAGTGACTCGCGGGCGGGGTTTTGGGATCCATATCCACATGACAGGCGGCGCACTCCATTCCCCACCGGTGCGCCTTATCGCGCATTTCGACTTTCGCTTTGCGCGTCATCTCCGGAACGCGGGTTAAGGCCTTGTCCAACAACATCCCGTGGCAGTCGGCGCAGCGGTTCGTCAGGGCGGGGGAATGCTGAAAAACCCCATTCACCGGGCTAGCCATCTTTCCGGGCTTATCCAGCGACAATTCACGCAAGTCCTTTATTTTGTGGCACATCCCACAGGTCTTCGCGTCAATTTTCTTGGACTCTACCCAATCCTCATGGCAATCCTTGCACGACGCATGCGTGGGGGTGGCGAAACGGCCATCGGCTAATTTCCCATGACAATCGGCACAGGCCATTCCGTTATCGGTCACATGAAGATTATGGCTGAAGGCGAGCTTATAACTCTCCTCTTTATTACACCCGGCCACCAACAATACCGACATCAGGCTGATAGCCACCTTTTGAAAAAATGAATTCATTTCATACGCCTTTTTCAAAATCGCACCTCAACCGAGCCTCGGGCCCTATAAGCTAACTCGCCGACATTTTTCTGGTCCTCAATGTCCCCCTGCAGCCTCAAAATCAACTTACGTGTGACGTTCCATTTTGTCCGCAAAAAATAGGTAAGTGTATAAGGCGTCTGCTCGGAAACGGTGCCATCCTCATAAAACACCGTCTGCCCGCCATTGGCGGCATAGGAAATATCGGAGTAGCTCTGGTAGGAATAGTCCACATACGCGGACCCCACACTGACTTCCCAGAGGCGGCGATACCGGTAGCGAACTTCCCCGCTCAAACCCAGAAAGCTATCGCCCTCACTGACATCCCAATACTGCAAAGAAAGGGACGAACTCACGGCCTTGCTGGGCTCATAGACCAGCGTCAGATCATAATCAAGGTAGTCCCGATTGCTGTAATCCTGATCCCCGCTATCTGCAAGCCGGGCCGATATGCCGGGCGACAGCATCCACTTGGGCGAGAAGGCATACGACACCCGTGAATAGAGGTAGGAGTAAGGTTGCTGGCCTCCGAGCTGGTTGTAAAGAGGTGAGTAGGCCCGGGTTTTGGCATCAAAGGAGCCCCACCGGCTTCCGCCCACATGAACATCGGTATTCCCATCAGGCGCGAAGTATGACCCCTCCAGCAGCGCCATGCGGAATTCATCATTAAGCACGGAAAGTTGGCCACGCGTCCGCAGGGAGTCGGTCACGTCCTGTTGAAGATCGACGAAATAGTTCTGATCATCCCCGGCCTGCCGGTCTTCATAGTATTCAGCCCAGGTGAACCGGGTGCGGTTTCCTGTCCAGGGCCGCCCAACCACCGAAGCGCCGGCGGCATAGTCACCGGATACCGGCGTATAATAACTGACAGGCTGACCAAAATAAACCCGGCCGCCCAGCGGCCCATTTTCGAAAAACATGGCCTGCCCGCCATCCATCTGAAGATAATCGGCAATATCGACATATTGACGCCCGAGCCGTAATTTCAGGTCGCCCTTGGGGTCGTGAATATCCCCGTACGCCTGCAGCAACCGGTCCTCAATCACACCACTGGCATCATCCGCGCTGCGATAGGTTCCATCCTCCGCTGTCGAACCGTCCAAATCAGTATGCTCGCGCCCGGACGCATAAAAATCAAAACGCCCATTCCCCAGGTCACGTCCACTCCCATACCAGTAGGTGTAAAGGTCCGAATCCTGGGAATTCCCTTCCGACCGGAAATCATATTCCATACGGAGTCGGCCATCATAGTGAGGCGTGATCTGGGCGGGCACAACGGGGATGGCTTCAGCGGATCCTCGGAGAGGAATAAAAACAAAAGTGGCAACGATCCCGGCCAGGATGGTCGCCGTTGTCACAGCGCTATGCCTCATCGTCACTGGCTTCATCGTATGGTTAATCCCATAGCAACCCTTTTATCAAAAAAACAGATGGGGTAGCAACGGATATCCCCGCGCTACCCCACGCCATCACCAGGTCTTTTACGGGACCTGAATCACCCGATAAAACTTGTTGCTCGTATTACGGGTCGACTGCAGGTTATAGAACCAGGCGTTGGAACTGACAAACGGGGACCCGATGTTCGTCCAGCTGCTGGACAGGGTCAGCGCAGTCACGGACTGGAACTGCTGCGTCACGCCCAAGGTACCCGGCAGATAGGCCAGCTCCAGGGCAGGCAGCATATTCACCGCATTGGTTGTCAGCTTGGAACTCGCACTGAGCGGATTACTCCCCCCCTGCAATTCGGCGAGATCCGAAAGGCCGTCCCCGTCCGAATCACTGTTGTTCGGATTGGTTCCTGCCGCCATTTCCAGTGCATTGGGTACGCCGTCATGGTCCGGATCACCCGCCCCGGTTTGAGCGGTCAGACTTCCGAAATTCGCCATTTCCCACGAATCCAACAGCCCGTCGCGATCCACATCGATCCCGCCCGTAAGGTCATCAATCGAGGCCTGCAGGATGGCTGCGGCGTACTTCGGATTGTGCACCCCGTGACTCCGGTCCTCTGTGACAAACAGGTAATTGTAAAGCGCCTTCCGCTGACTCAGGGTATAGGCCGCAGTCGGGGTCACGGTCGTTGACCCGACCGGCGGCAGGAGCAGGGCGAGCGTGTTTACCATGCCATCAATCTCAGTCTGGGTCCCCTCGATCACCCCATCGTGATCATAGTCGCCCCCGCCGATATTAAAGTCCTCGATCTCGCCATGACACTTGACGCAGGTCTCCGTCATGTTAACCGTGGTTGAGTTGGTCGTATAACTGAGGCTGAAGGTATGGGCGCCGACCTTGTTCATGGCCACCCCATTGGTGGGCGTTTCCTGCATATGGCACTCAATACAGGAATCTTCCAGCACGTTGATGTGCCGCGAACTGGGCATCGACATCCCGTACTGAACGGCATTCGTGCCGAATAGCATGTCCGTCTGGGGCCCATGATGCGGCCCAAAGCGGGAGGCACCCGAGGCCGTCAGGGGTGGCAGAACATATGATTCCGCATCCCGACGGGAGATGTGGCATTGCATGCACAACAAGCCATTGCCGCCCTGGGTAAATTTCGCATTGTTGAAGAGGACCACATTGGTGAAGGAGCGGAGCTGATAATCGCCCATCCCGGTGCTGTGGGGGTCATGGCAGGTAACACAAGTAATTCCCTCATTCGCGGTACCCAGACGCACGGGATTGGTAACCCCTGCCCAGTCAGGATCCTTCGACAGGATGAAATCCTGCCCGCTGTGACAAGGGGCGCAACCGGCTTCGCTGGTGTAAGACTTGAACACCTCGCCAGTTGCATGCAACGACTGACTCCATTCATAGTTTTTCACATGGTGCGTCATGCTGTCATGACAATGTCCGCAATTGCCGGCACTGAGCGAAAGACCGATCGCATTGATGTCCCCCAGATTCCGGGCGTGGCGGTCGGCGGGTCCATGGCAACTTTCACACTGAATATTGGACTTGTTCTTGAGCACCAGCGGCATGAGATTCCAGTTGTTGGTTGCAGCGGCCGTCGCCAGATTAGTTGGATATACCCAACCGACCTGTGTCGCGATATCATCAAACCCGCCATTGTTCGCACTGGCCGTCTTATCGTAACCCAGCACATGGCAGGAGACACAGGTCGACTTGAACCCGGCGCCAGCCTCACCATTGATTTTGCGTGTGAATGCCGTGGCATGGGCCGTCTGCCCCCATAGCGCCATCTTGCTTCCCGCATAGGGAGAATTATGACAGACATAACAGAAGCCCTCCCCGTTAGGCCCGGTATAATTATTGGTCCAGGCCAGGCAGCCAATATACAGGGAGCCGTAGCAGGTATTCGTGGCATACAGGGTTTTATTGCTGAGCACAACCGCAACGCCGACGATAAAGTCGTTATTGGTAATAAACGGATCGCAGGCGATATCAGGAACCAGTACGGTCCGCCCGGCGATATCGTAATACTTCCTATCGCCTCCATCGTACGAGGCAACCACATTGGTCAACAACGGACTGACCCGAAAGGACGCCACGGAATTTGTCGGCCGGTTGATCCATGACCAAGTCGCCCCGGATACCGGTTGCCCCTTGGTCACCAGTGCCTCCAGATAGAGCGGCTGCCCCAGTCCGACGTTCGCAACTCCATTGGCCAGCTGGGTCGTGTTGGTTAATCCAGCATCCTTGATTTCACCAGGCGTCAGGGGACGGGTCCTGATGACCACCGTCTGCGCCTGTAGGCTCAAGGCGCCTAATACACACATTGCCACCAAGGAAGCCATCCCTACAGCGCGGAGCGCATTACATCGGTTCAAATTGAACATTTTTCCCTCACCACTGATTTGCTGTTTACTCATGATCGAAGCCCCCCATTGGGATAATTGATTAAATATAGCATATTCCTGAACCTGAGGGGAAACCGGAGAGATCTACGATTTCTTGGACGCGGCAATTTCCCCGGGGGGACCAACCTGATAATTCCGGTATTGCCCGGGAGATCCGGGCAGATTTGCTTCCGCTGCCTTCACCAGATTCGCCATTTCGCGGGCCGTCACGTAATGCAATTGCCAGTGCTGCCCATCATTGAATTCCTTTTGCAGGAGCTGATGGGCCTGCCTCATCGCTGGCCCCAGCAGGACCGCCTGGTTGGCTGGCATACAGCCATGGGTATGAAGCTTCACGAATATCCAGTCCGGCCGCCCCCCCACATGAATCTGCTGACGCGCCCATAACCGAATCCGGTCGGCCGTGGGAGGATTGGCTCCCGAAATCTCCGCATTTTCCAACCTCGGCAACACCCCCCATTTCCGCCGCCACCAGTTGAGCGCAAGGGGCCCGGTGATGAGGAGGAGTGAGACGTGAGATGTGAGACGTGAGATGCGCGATGCTTCGCACTGACCGAAAGCCTCTACTCGCACGCCCCGATCCGCGGCACGGGGACGGCCGGGAGTATCCTTGGCGTAATATATGGCATTCACCATGCGGGGCTGGGTCGGAGACGGGGCCGAGGGGAATGTAAAGTCGGCATAACAGCCTGTTTCGGCCAGTATGCCAAGTTCCTCGTTCACCCCGCACCAATCACCATCCGGCCTCGCATTGCACAGCGCCCAGTTTCCATGGATGAAAGCGTAAGAGGCGCTTTTGCGTGTACGCTCCACGCCCAACAACCCATGTTTTTCGTGCAGCAGATCACGGAATGCGACCAACTTCTCCCGGAACCCCTCGGCTGTATCATGCCGGTGATGAAGATGGATTTCGACCTCGCCATAGCCTTTGCGGCAAAAAACGGCCAGATCGTCCAGAATCGTGGCGTCATACTCCTCCTGGGGATAGAAAAACGTGTGGCGCGGGGGAAACCCGTCAACATCACGAAATTTATCCACGCTCCCGGGGTAGGCGGCCAGCCAATCACGAACCGTCTGACGTGCCACGTCTGCTGCGGACTCGCCACGGAACGGCTCAAAGTGATCACACACCGCCACAATCAGATGCCGGGTCCCCTTGGGCGTCCGCGGCCGGCCAAGGATCGAACGGAGGTAGCCAGGCAGCCATTTATCAATCGCCTTGAACATGGTCTAGTATTACCACAGGTAGAGGGGGGAAGGAAAGGAGGAGAAAGCACTTGCATTGGTTATGCCAGTTTATCTAGTCTCACCGCTTCACATTCGTGATTGCAACGGAGGGGTGGCAGAGTGGTTTAACGCGCCGGTCTTGAAAACCGGAGTGCCGCAAGGCACCGGGGGTTCGAATCCCTCCCCCTCCGCCATCCTTCGCTCGGCGCTGAAGAGCACAGTGATATCTGAGAAGTGAGAGAAAGCGGGACAAGGCGAGAATACGCGGGAATTTGGCTGCGGGGCGCTGGAGGCGATGTGAGAAGAAACGAGACCACCCCCCCTGTTTTATCAACGATCTGAGATATTATTCATCCCTGAACTGTCTCATGAGACATAATGATTACCACGCGCCTTTCGGGCAGTGAAATGACGGATCAGTCCTACGTTTACCAAAACAGCACCCGGCCACCAGTTTACAGGTGAACCCATCCAGGGATTCGGGGCACACTTTGCATACTTCAAAACGCCCCTTTGCAATGGCAGTGCACCCGTCTTGAATATGACTTAAAACAGGGGTGAAATTGAGGGATCCATTAACGATGTCCAGTACGCCAATTCCTGAGGTGATTGATAAGGTAATTCCGGATACAGATGATGGGGAACGCAAAATAGCCCGGATGAGGTAATCAGGGAGGTAGGCGGCCGGGGCGGACATGCCGGGGAACAGGGATTCAGCCAGTTTGACAAGATCAGGGGCCGGTAAGGGTAAATGTCCAGTCATCATGAACGGTTATCTTTCCAACAGGAGTGGTTGCGCAGGTTTTTTGAGACCCTGGGGAAAAGGACATGGTTTGAGTGACACCGTTAAATGTGACGCGGAGTCTGGCAGGTCCGGATCCGCCTGCAGGGTAATACCATCCGGCCGCGCAGTGAATCTCCACACTTGAGACCCATGCGCCTGCAGCGTGAGACTCACGCACTTGTACCATGACCTCTTCCGGGCCATAACTTGTATTATCACCGCTAAGCCATGTAATGAATGGGCCAGATCCCCCGCAAGACCAGCCTACTGTACCGTCTAAAAACGATGTCCCGGTATCAAGGTCACGGGTTGGCGGATCCCACTCATATAGAATGGTCATGAAATTATCTTCGCAACACGTCGTGCAAAGGTGGCCATTCCGCGAAAGCAAAATACCGTTTTTTGATTTGAGTGCCATATCAGTTGCAGGGTTCTGCGGTGGCGATCGTAATCCAGTCGCTTTCAAGGTCGGACACCGGGAAAGTCTTAATGTTCTTGGTTTTAATTTCAAGTTTGTCGTTATAGAAACGAACCTGTGTGACAACGGGAATGGTAACGAACGGAAGCGCCTGTGTAGCCGGGGACCCTACCATATTCACATGCACCTTTGTCTTCTGGATATCTAACGAGGTGTCAGATGCGCCAATGGCCGAAACAAGATCGATGAAACTGCCCCAATTACCCGGGCTGGATGCCCCGAAACCTTTAGGGGCAGCAGATCCAAGTTCCACATTATTATTAGACATCTCCCCAGTTATCCTGGCATCAGCATCCTGGCAGTTTTTGCGGGAGCGGTTTGCCCGGCGCAGTTCGATCATGTCGTTTGCTGATAAATGCTGTGGGGGCCCCACCTGAATGGTCGTGATCCCGCTATCCAAATTCGACTGGATTCTTTGAATAACGGCGGACATGCTTGACCACTCAGTTTTACCTCCAGTAATCAAAAGGCGATTCCCCAGTCCTATTGATCCCGTCACCTCTTCCTCAGCAATGGATACGCTCCCCCTGAAATGATTTGCATTGAGGGTTTCATAGATATACTTCGCCAGGCCTTTTATGACCTCATCACCAGCCGAAATTGACGATGACACATTACGATAGGTCCCCGGGGGGCAATTGGTGGCCACGATCTGGGTGGTGACAACCTCCCCTTTCACCTCTCGTGTAACGGAACCATCCTCACCAATCACCTGGTATGAGATGGTCGTCATGACATTGTCGTCAACATCCTCGTAACTGTATTTATTATTGGGGTTGAGTATGCGTTCGCCGTCATTATTCAGGATGTATTTCCGCATCCAGTCCTGCAGCGTCCCCTCTACCAGTTCGAAATGTAGGTCAGAGTCCCTTGTAACAGAGTCGATTGTGACGTTGCGATATTTGAGGATATTGAAAACATTCGGAGATCCGGGGATAGTCCATTCGGGGTGATGCCTAAGAAACCACTTCTGAAACATGATGGGATCATAATCAAGCGGTGGGATAAATCGGCAGTGAACTGACTGCTTTTGAACGGTGGTGCTGGAACTCCACCCGGGCAAGTTGATTGTTTGGACGATAGCCCCTATTTCGCGACCAGTCGCCCCGTCAGGATATGCATCCTTTATAGTGGAAAGCTTCGTGGCCCCCTCAACATCATTGGTCTGTTCATATATGAGAACAACGGACGGCACTGAACGGGATCCCACGGCTGTCAAATTAACGGACTCGACAGAAGATTCAATTTTCAAAGTGACGGGTGGTATCTCAAACCTGACTTTGAAATGAAAGGCCGGGGAAACTGTGGAATAATCGAAATACCCTACGGAACCAGGAAGCCAGCGGGTAAGGCGGCGGATAACGTCGGCACATGACATGTCTGTGACTTCGTCCCATGCCATATAAGGGCCGTCCGTAATTTCACCACTTGTGATTAAAACTCCGCAAGATTTCGCATATTCAATGACGTTGGAAATGATTTTTCCAATCGGAATAGCCTTTCCTTCTTCGTCCTGGCCAAGGACACACCGGCTTTTGTAGTTCCACTCAGAGCGATAGACATCACCAGCCCAGTATCCGGACTTCCAGCGCTGCATATAAATAAGGCGCTCAAGCTGATCCCATGGGCCGAGAATTTCATAGGAATGCCCTTCCTGTTTTGGGTCACCGTAAACCGGCAGCCGGCCACATCTGCCAACAAAAAAGGGTTTACCATCCCGGGTGATGGCAACGGTCTGATCATAGGAGAAGAGCGATGAGTCTGTGATTGATCTGCCCGGGGCCTCGAAAGTAAGGCGATCCGTAGCCATATTGGAGAGTTCCAGGCTGATATTGGACAAATCATGGTCTGCAAAGATCATGCCGTTGATTTTCCAGTTCATGAGTCAGCCCCCCTGGATACGTTGTTTTGAGAATTGATATTTTTTATGGCATTGAACAGCGGAATGAGGTCTTTGGGCTGAACTGCTCCGGATAATTCAGCAGTATGCTTCCTAAGTGCAGCCGCCAATTCAGTTATTACGGCTTTAGTGTCACCGCCATGGAAGGAAGCGTTTGTAGCTTCCATAATCGCTTTCTTTGCCTCACTCAGATCATTTGAATCTAGTTCATTTTGCTTGGATCTTGAAACACGGCGGCCATCGTTACCGGTATCTGCATGCGGAATAATATGGAGAGAATCAATGACGGACTGCCCCATGTCGCGTGCTTTTAAATGGGCCGGCTTTTGCTCTTCGGCCATTTTGTCGAAATCTGAGGTGATTTTGTTTTCAATAACGGCATTTCCCGTCTTGTATTTTAAGGATGAAGTGTTGGCCCTTTCAAGGAGAGCGGCCTTATCGGCATCAAGTTGTTCCTGTTTAATGGCTTCCTCTTGCACCGTTTTTTGCAGGGTAGGTTTGAATGAATCTAAGTCTTTTCTTGAGGTATCAGCGATTAATTTCAATCCCGGCAATTCGGCTAGAGCATCATGCCTTTTCTGCGCCTGATTGATGGCAAGTTCATTTGGTTTCCCATCAGGACCTAAATATTCCCTCGCCTTCTTAAGATCAGATTTCGCCTCATTAATGGCTTTTAAATATTCAGGAGACTGATTACCTCCAGAAATTATGTCCTCAGCGTTTTTCCCTCCATTATCTTTAAATGTTTGTAAAGAGTCCTCATATTCACTACTTGCTGTTCTGGCCTTAAAGTGCAGGTCCGTGAAATTATCTTTCGCCTGTGAAATACGGCTGGATGAAAGCCCTTCTTCTGTATTGATTCGCTTTTCTTCCGTCCTATTTTTCCGTTGCTCAGACTCATGCTGATATTTCAATTCAAGCCGATCGCGTTCGTTGGCATTGATCTCTTTTTTTTCGAAGCGCAAATTTACCCCAGCCAGGTCAGTAGCCAGTTCCGTATCCTCACGCAGATCGCTGAGCCGTTTCAGCCGCTCTGCCTTATCAACTGCCGTTGAAAATCCATCCGCGATCGCTTTTGCTTCTGCCTTCAGATTATCAAGGCGGATGTCGTTGAGTTTTAAAACGCGATCGCGCAGCTCATCTGAGGCTTTCTTAATCCTATCCATCTCGCCTTCAGCCTCTTTTGCTCCAGTAACCCAGTCTTTGAGAGCAGAACCCATCTTCCACCCGATGGTCATTGCTGCCCCAACTGCCGATGCCTTGAAGGCCAGCATTGCGAAATTACCGCCCAACTGATTGGCAACTGAGATTGCTGCGCGGAACGGCCCCATCCCGCCCGCCATTGCATTGTTCATGGCTAAAACGGCTTTTGCCGTCTTCTCAGCCTTATCGACGGTCACATCACGCTCTTTATTAGCAGCCGCCTCTGAAAGGCCGGCCGCATTTGTGGTATTGGTCAACTCCGTCAGTTTCGCCTTGGCAGCATCAATGCCCTGACTTTCAAGGATGGTCTTAATCTTGATCAGCAATTCAGAATCAGCGCTCATGAGTGTCCTTGCATTTTAGAGATGATATAATCGGTGATGGATGACATAGCCGCCGCCTGAATGGTGTCATCTTCCGGCAGGATTGATTTGTCCTCAGGGATCGTGGCGGACAGTACCAGGGCAAACATCCACTTTCCGCCCTCATATGACGCAGATACCACCTCATTGGCCCCGGACTTACGGTTTTTCTTGGTCTTATAGGCCCAGTCGTTTTTCTTAACCAGACCGATAGGGCGTGGTTTCCCGCCTTTGGTAAGTCCCCACGCGATTTCCAGATTATTAAATTCACCCGCCCGGCGGCCGTAGGCTTCCGGATCCACCGGAATGGTGAGGTATTTGCGGCCGCCCGTTGGCTTTATGACGCCCCCGTAGTAGTGCAGCGCGATCCCGATCTGGTGGACCTTCACCTCCGCGCCATCACCTGACACCTCATAGGAGACGTTCCGGGCCGCATCGGCATAATAATGGGTACGCTTGCCACCAATCTTGTTCGGCCGGCTACTATCAAGCCCTCCCAGATGATCCTTCAGCAGGCGGCTAACAGCGCCACCAGCGACATGTTTGGAACCTTCATTAGCCAGATCTGAATGCATTCCCTGCAGGGTTTCCTGAGCTGGCCCGGATATGGTGATGGAGATGGTCATTTGGTGAGGTGAAACACGCCGTTAATGAGCTTCCCGAACGCAGAAAGAGCATCCTGCAACGACGGTGCAAGATCGCCTACAACCGCTTGCACGTCCTGATTAAAGGGAGTGATATCAGGAACAGGGGCGGCATCGCCTGGGGCAAGCAGGCCCATATTCTGAGCCTCCAGACGGGACACTGCGCGGACCCACATACCGGATCCAAAGGCATACGGTGGATACGGCAGATCAAACTGGCTGATAGCGGCCCAGATTGGGTCATTCACCAGGGAAAACATACCGGAATCGGCATAAGGGTCTGCCACCGGGATCGCCGAGGTATTCGCAATGCCGATCTCCCGGATCGCATCATTCCAGATTTGCCCCCAGGGGCGCTTCTCCTGGCGATCCTCCAGCCGGTAGAGTTCCTGGGCCGGCCAGGCATCGAGGGCGGCGGGATCCTGTTGTTGGATATAGGTGCCATAGCCCTGGGCCATCTGGACATTTGTTTTGAAAATAACTTCCAGGCGTTTATCGCTCGAAAGGTCTTTAAGGGTGCCTTCCTCGCCTGCCTCAGGCTGATAGGAGATCGACTGCAGGTAATTCTTCATCTCCAGGCGGAACGTTGCCAGATTAACAGAGGAGCCAGGAACATAATTACCGGACGCGTCGCGATCGCCGCCGCTCACGCCGCGGGTGATCAGGTCATAGGCCTGCTGCAGGATATCCGCATTGACTACCCGGGCGGAAAAGAATGCGCGTTCACGCAGATCAGCCGGAAGTTGCCCTAAATCGTAGGTACCGGCGGATGTGGGGAGCAGAGATTGACCCTGTAAGCGCTTAAGGGCTTCGAGAAATGGCATGGATGAAAAGGAAGGCATGATGTTTTCACTTCTTTTTCTGTTTCTTCTGGTTTCGTGAATGCATGGTGTACTTCACGACATACCCATCAGGACACCAACTGTATCCAAGGCCATGATGCGTTTTAATGATATTTCCCAGCAATTTCCGAATCATTGCAAAGAATGTATCCAGAGATCGGATATTCATGGAGATTGAATCAAAACAAAGCACATTCAAATCTTTCCGGGTAACGAGATCACCTCCAGCGGCGATTAAAATGGCCATCAATCGCCACATTGTTTTCGTGAGTTTGACTGGTTTCCCTTTGCGAATTGCCGTCATAGTTTTAAAGTCGAGTCGGACATCAGGCAAAACATGGAGCATGCCGCATTCCTCTAAAATCTGTGCGATAGAAAGGCTGCGGGGGATGATGGATTGACCGCAACATGTACAGACGGGGAAGGATAATTTTTTCATGGATCCACCGTGAAGATTGGGGACACACCTATCAAGTTAGGGTCAGATTGAGACATGATGTACAACTGCAGTTGATCAGCCACAGGCGCATTCAGGCTGATGCGCTTGCTGTTTACGCCTTCCACTACATTGCTGATGGTCGTGATCCAGTGGGAGAAATCGACACCTTTGCTATCCGGGGTGATCCAGTATAAATCCCACACGGCTCCGCCTCCGGACTGACGCCATGACATGTCTACGCCCTCTCCACGCCACTGGATTGAGCCCGCTGCCGGGGTAGTGATGGTCGCCCCGACAATTGGGAACGTAAACGAAACGGGGTATTTACCAGCCGGCAGATCGTAGGGTCTGGCGGGGGTCCGGGTGGGCCACGGTTGACCGTCCAGATTAGTGGCGCGGACCATGGCGGACGTGGTGAGCAAACTGTAATCAGCAGGCGGACTCCACTGAAGCTCGGCTTGAACCATAGACGCATCAGCCTGAACCCCATACCCTATGCGCCGGATCCAGTTCGAACCGCCGTCAATTGACAGGTCAATGTGAAAGCGTCGGGCGGGCAATCGGTTTGTTGCCATATCTGCGGAGATATCAGGATCAGCACAGGCATTCGTTGATGCAATGAATTTTATGACATACGATTTATAGACTTTCCCCAGGTAAACTTCCTCGGATGACTGGGCAGATGCAGCCTGAGGGGCAGTCAATTGCCAGCGCGGGGGCAATACCGGGGATGTGGCGCACCCACCTACGATCAGCAACATGACTATCCAGCCATTGCGCATTATTTGCTGGCCCCCATAGGCTTGCCGTCAGCTCCCATTTTCACCATAACCAGTTTCCCGTTATGAGATGCCAACCATAGACCTTTCGGCCAGTGAGCCATTAATTTATTCAGCCGCATTACGGCCTTACGTTCCTCTTCGTTCAGGATGGTCCCGGCGGGCAGCTCAACCCCTTCCTCCATGCTGATGCGATAGACGGTGGGCTTTGGGGGTGATTTTTCCTCAACACTCCCTGTAGAAGGCCCGATACCATCAACCCCATTCTGTCCATCCTCTCCGGCGGGGCATTGGCTGAAAGCGGCATAGGCCACCATGCAAATAAAGACAAACATCAGAGATATTTTCCGCAGTTGCCGCCACTCGACGACAGGCACAGTATGAAAACAGAGGCAAAGTTTATTCCCCTTAAGGAAGTCTTTAGCTTCGTCTGTAGCCCTGCGGAAATAGTTGAAGGGGTTACGCATTCGGCTGCGCTCCGATCAAGGCATAGAGGCGTTCCATGGCCAGGTGGATCCCGGCGTCCAGTCTGACCGTCAATCCGGGATGCTCTGCCAACACGGCGTCGATCTCTGCATCTGTGATTATGCAGTTCGTCACCCGGTGTAGGCCGGCTGGCGTCTGAAAAATGAACGGGAGGGGTTCACCGTTGACTACCCCGAACACATCGGCAGTGTATTTCGATCCGTCGTATTTCACATTATCAATCAGCACGGAGTCATATTTGAAGCCGGAATCAATAGGTATTGGAAGTGCGTATTTCATTGGGTCTCCTTTATGGAACGTGATTTGTGACGATGCCTTGAGCCGTGTACCAGATTCTCTGCGTGACGGTGCCGACGATGTTTGTGGCGATGAACGCCGTCATCCCGGTAGGAGCTACGGGATAACGGGTGTCTGAGTCAACGCCCCGGATTTTTATCGCTCCGGTGCTTCCCGTTATAGTGCATAGGTTAGTCGCGTTCGCCCCGTAAAACGTCAGAGACCCGGAGTTGGTGATGGCGGTGTTCCACATTGTGATCAGGGGCGTGCCACCGGAATCGACAGAGAAAACGGCCTGACTTGAGGCATTATAGATGTTCAACCCCTGGTAGTTGAATCGTGCACGGAAGGTATTCTGGTAAGGGTCCCATAGCTGAAGTCCGTAGGCTATTCCCAGTGTGTAGGCAAAATTTCCCGTTGTTAGTTTGCACGAAATCATATCCAGTCCTAGAGACCCGAATCCGAGAATCGGCATCTGACTGGGGGCGTCGTAGGTCGTGACGCCATTCAAATCCAGCATTGTCCGGTTACGACCCAGCTCATCCTTGATATAAACCACGTCGCTAAGGGTTGACCGGGTTATTCCTCCCGCGTTTTTGTATGTAATCCCGGACTGATCCGCGTGCGTTCGGATCGTGTTGAGAGTATCGCGCACATCTATCCCGCCCGGCGTCACTGTCAGATTCGACAGGCTAAGTGTGCTGAAATTCATGTTGGTCTGCCATGCGGTGAATATTGGTTCTGGGTAACCGGTTGTTCCGGAGATGTCGCCAAGGTGTTTCCCGCTGAACGCGTAATTCGTTGACATAAGCGTAATGCCGCTCGCGTGGAAAATACCGATTTCCGTACCACCAATTTCCCACGCATGGCACCAGTGCCCATCATACCCACGGCCGTAGGTCCCGAACTCTCCCGGGTGGCCGGCATATGTTTCACTCGGCGCGGTCCGGGAACCGTCATACCGCAGCACATTGCAGTATAGATCCTCCTCAAACAGCTGGATTGTGCCCTTGAGCATCGTCAAACCGTTGGAGTCAATCCGTGTGATGGTTTCACCGTTGAGCTTGTAATAGAGGGCATTGGTCCCGATCGCGTCCGCATCCCAAACGGCGGGAAGGTTCGTCATACCGGGTCCAATCGGACCTTGGGGACCGGGCGGTATGACAATGTCCAGGACAACATTGGTCGAGTTACCCGTATTCGTCACGGCGGCGGTGGTTCCGGTGGTGACATTCCCAATATTGATTGTCGGGGAAATTCCGGGCAAACCATCCCGTCCAATAACGCCATCCTGCCCTGGTAATCCATCACGGCCGTCACGACCAGTCGGCCCCACAGGTCCGACCTCTGACCCCACAAATACTATGACATTCGTGCCAGGAGGGCCAATCGCTCCATTCGTGCCGCCAGGCCCAATGGGCCCTTGCGGCCCGGCGGGGCCACGGGTGAGATTAGTGGTGTTGAAAGGGGAACATCCGATATTGAGGATACGAACAGTAGCGAAATCAATTGACGTGATCGGTGTCGGGTTTGTGACTGGAGAGGAATAGCCCAGGTTCGGCAGCATTGTAATCGTGCCCTCCTGCCGGATTGACGTGTTGGTAAATCCAGAAATCACGACTTCATACAGATATGAGCTGTTGGTCAGCTCAGCTGCAGGGGTCCAGGCAAAGAACATTTCTCCAGCATTCGTTGTGAGTGATCCGGTAACAGCATAGCGGTTGGTGTCACCTTGCGCCCGGTATTCAAGATAGACTCCAAGGGCCGGCGAAAGGTCAACAGGCGTACTGTAATCAAAGAACTGCGGCATGATGTTGACTGACTCACCTCGCTTGATAGGGATGGGGAACTTCTGGGGCCGCGACCGCTCCACCTGCCAACGTATGGGCGTGGGGATCGAATCAGCGGCTACTGCGGTTAAAGAGTTCCCCGCCAGAGTCATCCCGACAACCAGCCAAACGGCCAATTTAGCCGGGATAGATGAAACAGGATTGAGACTGCTGACTTGGCGGAGATTCATAAATGTACCATGGGTGATGGATCAGTATTTAATGCAGTACATGACATAGGCATTTTTGGGGCGGGACTCTAAACCACCTGAAGATGACGTTCCGCTACTAAAAGCACCCATTTGGAAATTACCTCCTGAACCAGAAGATGAACTACTTTGAGATGATGAGTTATCGTAACTATGGGTATGGGCCAGATTAGCTGATGATTGATATGATCCAACCTTATTAGAAGTTGCTCCACCAGAATAAAGCGCAGTTCTTGAATATACATCTGGGTCTATTGAATTTGTCGAAGTTCCTGCCCATCCCCTTAAGAATTGTCCCCTCAAATCAGGAACATTGAAATTAGTTCCAGATCCACCCCACTGCCTTCCAATGGCATTAAACAAGACTTGATAGGTGTTTGTGCTCACAGCACTTCCATCACATAAGAGAAATCCTGTGGGAGGATTAGTGCCACCGAACTGTATGATAGTTCCGGCGGGTATGGATGAAGCGCTATTGGCTGCGTAGCCTGCCACTTCGGCGTACCCTGCATTCGTCGCATATCCTGCCGATGCGCTATTACCTGCATTTGTGGAATAGCCTGCTATTCCAGATGAGTCTGATCGTTGAGCGTGCGCGCCATCTGCAGCATACGCGGCGGTGGATGCATTGCCAGCGGCCGTGGCAAATCCGGCAGTGAGTGAATTGCTCGAAATCACTGATGTTCCCGCAGCCGCGGCATAGCCTGATACAGCTGAAAATTCTGATGTTCCAGAAGACACAGAATAGTCTGCGTTGCTTGCCCAGGTGGCGGAGTATGGTGACACCTCGTGGCCATTGACGAATAATGCAGGGATATTCACCGGAACATAAAACTGAGCCATCCCATTACCATTGGTTCCGCCGGTTTCGTCGTCGGCAATGATGCGCCAGTACTCTGTTGAATTGGTTCCTGTATTCCAGGAGAGAGACAATATGCCATTTGTGACAAAGGGATATGTGCTGCTGAATTGATTTGTTCCAAGCGTTATCCAGTTCGGGGTTATCAGGTCTGCTGTCCATTGAGGATACAGCCTCCATCCAATCCGGCCAACAACACCGGCCATCAGATTAGAGCCAGAAACCCTGAATGAAACAATCCTGGGTGTGTAATTCGATGAGCCGGTAATATCGAACATCGTAGAACCACCGCATGTGAAGGAGATGGTATCCCCGACAACGGAAATGCTGTAACGAGGATCCAACTGAAGGGTATTTCCAGCCAAATCGACTATGTTACTGGCCGGGTATCTACTCCAACCCACGGCGGATTCGCCGCCAGCAATGTACGCTGCAAGCCGGCTGTTTAGGGTTTGCAGATTGACTGCATCACGGTTTCCAACAGGGTTATCCACCCGGATTGCTATCCCGGCATAGTCATTTATCCCCCCAATCCGTGTTGGGAACTGATGCCCCCACACGGTCAAACGATCAAGCAGGGCTATCGAATCCCCAATGCCTGGCACGCTCTCTACGACCGACACGCGCAATCGATATCCATCCGATGAGATCCTGATGTCCGATAGCGTATCGAGTTGCACCCAGTCCGCATCGTTGGTTGTGTACTCAACGACTCCGGCAAGTTCAACCAGGTTTGACCAGGTCACAGAGATCCCGGAGATACCCCGCCCGGTTATCCAGGGAGAGAGCAGGTTATGGGTTTCCAGATTGCAAATCCCATTCGTGACCTCGGCCGTCGATGTCCAACCTGTGCCATTGGTCCAGGTCATGCCATCAGCAGTACCCCATCCCTCAAACGTTTCGTCAAATATCAGGACAGGCGGGTTATCCAGGGCGAGTCCGTTGCTGGCGTAAAAGCCGGAAGGTGCCGATACCAGCCCGTTTGAATTGACCATAACCGTTCCGCCCACCGCCGCTGGAAGATTATTGGTGCTGGAATATCCAGGAAACGCCAGGAAGAACATCAGCACAAACGCCAAGATCCCCACCAAAATAACGAATTTCGAATACTTCCTCATGATTGCCCCGCTCCATGTTTGATTTGCTCGACGCCTTCAGCCCCTTCAATCCAGATGGGGTAAAATTTCGACGTGGTCCGGTTATAGAGCTGAATATCACCGTCTGAGATCCGGAACGTGGGGGCTGCCATCGGGACAACGTCCAGATCATTCTGAACGGCATCCTCTTCAACTTCCAGATTGCAGCCGCCCCAGGTAATGTTTCGGGATGTGGCATCTGTGGTCACTGCATGAATCACCAGCCAGAACGTTTGCTTCTGCTGCAACGTATTATCGCCCGAAAGCGGGAGTTGAGTCTCCGCCTTGGAAAGCTCGAATAAGGCGTGATATTTATCTGCCGTCCCGGATGCCCATTCTTCAGCGGTTAAGGTGCCATGCAGATCCGCGAGAAGCAGTTCTTTTCGCAATAATGCCCCGCCTGAACGGGATCCGTTGTGAATCTCCAGGTAAAGGTGTGCAATATTGCTGATGTCAGCCTGCAGTACCCCGTTGACTAAAAGCCCCACCTCAACCTGCAGGGAGGTCCCCCGCCAGATCAGCGCCGTGCTGCCGGAAACCAGATCAATAACCGGTGTGTGTGATTTAGCATCCGGCGCGATCCGGATGCGATGCCTTGCGAACGTCGTCATGATATTGAGCCTCCAACAATGCTGAACTCGGCCCGCACAAGGATACCGATGTGCGTGAGTTTAATGTCTTCAAGAACGGCGTTATTGATCTTGATCTGCGATGTTCCCGCATCTGTAGACGTTGATATCACTACCTGGCTGCTCCGTTTGCAGGTGGCATAAAACTGAACAATGAACGCCTCTGCTGCCTGAACCGTGTCGCACTCGCGATCGCACCGGAACGAAACTGAGATGCAATGGTTCTTTCGATTCCAGACTTTGACTGATACCGCCCGGAGAAATGGTTGAATCTGCGCCGTGATTTTACCGTCGATAGTGAGACCGCCCGGTCCTCGCCAAAGATTTTTACCCTTGGCGACGCCATCGCAAAGGATGGTTTCCCCAAGGTTGGCGCCGGCGTCTGATAACTCTTTGATGGTGATGCGCATTTGGATTCACGCGATCAGGCGACCATGCCAATCGTGAAAAGGGCATCCAGCACGCCCAGGGTAACGCCCCGCACGCTCATCAAATCAAGTTCCTCAACGCGATCGCCGGTGCCGTAGCGGTGGGGTGCATCGGTGAGGATCATGCCGTTGAGGGTCACGGTGGGTGCGCCTGACCCGCCTGAGATCACCAGGTTGGCCTTGTTCGCCGTAGCGGATGCGCCCCGGGCGGCTCCGGCCCCCTGGAAGGTCGCCATCAGGGCATGCAGGTTGGTTACAGTAATGCCGATGGGATTACACTTGGCCGAGATCTTCGCCTGGCCATTATAGATGTGGTCAAAGATCCCTACTGAATCCTCTTCCTGCGGGTCAACACCCACATCAAAGGAAATTGTCCACCCGGATTTCGTCTTGATGCCATTCCACGGGGTACCCAAGGCACCCAGGGCGGCCGTATAGGGCACAGTCTTGACGCCTGTTGCCGCAAGGCCGGTGTCACTGAACGCGGCGTCTGCAACGGCCGAGAAGTGTTCCGCCACAGACCAGGCGGCATTGTTGGTGCCAATGGCGGTAAAGGTTACCTGGCCGAATGCCGTCTTGGTGGCTCCCAGGGAAAGATCAGGCATTTTGCTCACAAATGCATTCTTGTAGGTGCATTTCTCCTTGCCGTTGTAGGGATGGATCACCAGGTCTTTATCAGTGGCCGGCATGGCGGATGCACCTGTTACGGCCGAGGCGTGAGGAAAGAGCACGCCCAGGATCCCGCTGGAGACTTCGCCATGCGGGGTGAAGGTGATTTCAGTCACAACCTGTTTGATGCGCTGATCGATTGCGCCATAACCAGAGGCGGGGATATCGAATAAATCGAACCTGGTTTTGACTTTGATGTCATCCTTGGCGTAGAGCGTTACGCTGTTATAGGTGAGGATGGCTGGGCCGCGAATGATACTGGCATCTGTTCTGCTGATAGGCATGGGGATCTCCTGATTACGGGGTTTGGGTTATTTCAAGGGCTGGAAGATTAAGGGAAGTCTGTGCGGAGACATCCCAGATGAGTGAATTATCGTCCGCTATGCGTTTGGCTGTCTTGATAACAATCACACATTCGCGGTAGGTGAAGTGCTGCAAGCGTCTCATCACCCGGGTGGCAATCATTGAGGCGGTCTTCTGTGTTCCATTCGCACCCCTGTTTATCAGGGGATTCTCAATGATGCGTACCAGGACGGGAACATTATCACTGAAAATGCCAGGGGAATCAGAAGCAACTGATCCGAAAACAGGCAACACCACGATCATGCAGACGCCCTTGAGCGATCCCAGGGATTGATTGATGCGCTGCTCAATATCCGATGGGGTCTTATTTGTGCCTTCGGCGGACATGTCATCGGGCGTGAAAACATCGATGCCACTGAACCAGGTGTCATCAGTCAATTGTGAACGGATGGCGTTCTGCAGGTCAGTGACGATGTTCTCTATTTCGAACGTGATCGGCATGTCAGATGCCCTCCTGATTTTCAGGGCTGTATACCAGGACTTTGGAATCATTGAACCGCGGGGAGGATGCGCCGGCCTGTTCCGGGGCGGCAACCGTGGGCTCCTCGACTGCGAACTTTTTGGCAGCAACCTGCTCAAGCAGGCGCAAGGCATCATCATATTCCTTGATCCTGGCATCCGTAAGGAGGCTGGCAACGGGAAGTCTGGAGCATAGCCGGTACCGGATCAGATTGAGCGTGGCCCCTTTGAGTTTAGACGGGATGGTTCCCTCTGAGCCCAGGGTAACGCCGGCTGCGGCAACATAGCCGCGGACCTCATCAATGACCTGGTTCACAATCTCCGGCGTAGGATCAGTCTGGCCATCAGCCAAAGCAGCGGTTTGAAGCGCATTGAGCTCGGCACCTGCCAGGCGTGACTTGATATCGTCGGTTGTAATTGTGTTCCAGGCCATTGCAAAAACTCCTGTGTTGCGTCTGATTACTGCTGAACTTCGTACTCAACCATCACAGTCGATCCGGTTGAAATGTCGGACGAAAACAAGAGTTTGTCGCCATACTTCAGGAACCCGGCCGTAAAACTGGCGGTGTTACCTGCACTCGACAAGACCGCCACAGTTCCCACGGTCTGGGTATAGACGTTGTCGGCACTGATCCGGGAGATCGCCACGTTGTTTGAGGCAACCAGCGGGTTGACAACCCAGATCCGTTTCAGCTCCACCGCGGAATACTTCCAGGTATTGGTCCACACAGCCGAACCGGTGGTGGTACCCAGAGATTGGACGGAGCGGTCATAGACTGACGCGGCATAAGCGGCGGCAGACATGACGATAACCAACAAGACCAGGGAAACAATAAACTTGAGACTTTTCACGATATATTCCTTTCAAAATGCTTTTATGCAACGGCCGGGCACTCACCGTGCCCGGCCATCGCGGTTGATCAGTCGTTCGCGTCTACAACGTCCAGGCGCTTGCACAGTTTGCTTGAGATAACCTGAACGTCGCTGGTCCAGTCGTTTTCAAGCCAATCCAGATGCGGCTCCTGCCGGTACCCATAAACCTCGGTAAAGAGGGACGCGCTGGGCGCGAAGCACTTCGCAAAGGACGGGTCGTACACCGTCGCCGTGGGGCTGTTGAAGAACGCCAGCACGGATCCGCCCAGGGCACCCTGAATGGTTGCACCGGCATTGCCGAGCCCGCCACCAGCCAAAACCGAGGTCTCCACGATCTCAATCCTGATGTTCGGGTTAACGAACATGGCTTTCAGGCGATCCGGTGTCACCGCGGCGATATCCGCCCCAGGCATGCGGTCGAGGATCTTCGGGTTGCTGGCCAATACGCACCAGGCACCGAAATCCATCGCAATGGTGTTCGGCACAATGCCACTGGATTTCCAGACCGCCTTGATCAATGCATTGAGTTCGGCGATCGGATCCACATTGGCCTCATTCCATTTGCCCAGCCCAGCGGTCGCCGCAACGGCTCCCTTGATAACCGATAGAACCTGGCTCAAATGCGATACCAGGCAATTCACGGTCAATGTCCGCGTCTTGGCCTGTTCGAGCAACGCAGTGTTTCCACCAGCCTGCGCCCGCTCGAAATCGTCAATCGAGATCCGCAATCCGGACGGTGCGGCGTTGTAATTCGCCGTGCTCCCCAGAAACTCGATCGCCGATGCCTGGGCACCGACTGCGCGGCGCGAAACAGACGCGGAATACGCCTTGAACGCCTGCTTATCCTCGAAGATGTTATAAAGCCCGGACGTACCACCGGTGGGAACCGTGGGAGCCAGGAGATCGATGATGCGGCGGACCGCCACGATATCCTGGGTGAGCCCGAACGCATACGCGGTCAGGTCGGCGCGAACAATTGCACTATTAGGACGTGTCATGTTATTTTCCTATTTTCTCTTTTGATGTTGTTGCTGGTTTAAATGCTTAGGCGTTCGTTTTGGGAGCTCCCAGAACAATGATTTTGACCCGGTCATTAGCAACGCCGCCCTCGACAGCGATGCCGAAATCCTGCGAACCGGCCCCGGTCGCAATCACCCGGCCATCTGCGGCGGGGGTTACATGCTGTCCGGCAAGAACAGTACCGCCAAGCACGGCGGGACAGGGACCTTGAACGCAGACGCCACTGATGCCACCGGCGATATCGCCGTGGGTAATGACACCAACAACGCGGTCCGTGGCAGCGCCACAAACGTTGATGCCATCGGTATCAAACTTGACCGCATAGCCGTCCTTTGCGGACAGATCCACGGCGCTTTTGTTGGGGAGAGAGATAATATGCATGGTTTTCTTTTTCTTTTTTCCAGCGAATCTTCGCTGTGTGATTACTTGTTCTTGAACAATTCGGGTTTCAACGTTGCCGCCAACTGCCAAGCCTGTGCATTGGTGCTGCAGCGGTTCTTCAACTTTACTTCTTTGATGAACAGGTCACGTTCAGTGGCCAGTTCAGCCGCTTTGGCCAACTGCTCTGCGGTGGGGGCTCCCCCATCACGGTTACGAAGTGCGGCGGGCATGACTTCCGGCTTACGCATGGACTTGATGATCTTCAACGTCCCTTCGCGATTAACCAGCAGCTGGGCCTTGACCTCTTCGCGATTTGCGATCACGTCCTTATGCTCATCCAGGTCTTTATCAACCTGAACGATTAAAGCCGCCTTCTCGTAATCGAGGAGTTTGGTCTCGGCTGTTACGGCGCGATTCTTCATCGCGTCCTTTTCATTGCATGCGTTTTGCATCTCGCATGCCTTGGCGGCCTTTGCGTCGGCGATCTGCTGATCCGTCGCCTCGGCCGGGAGCCCCAGCAGTGCCAGGAGCTCGGCTTTGTAGTCCATAGTGGACTCCTCTCCCCCGGGGTTGCCGGGTTTGTCTTTTGTCCCGGTATCTGCCGGTGCAGGCTCAGTTGAGCGGTTCGATAGTGGCTTGGTGACCTTGATGTTCGGATCATTGGTGAGGGCGACCGTAGACAACCGCATGGGGCGCAGCGCCCCGTCAACCGTCACGCAGTCCGCCCGGTTCCAGACGGGTGAGACGTAACGATAGGCCCCGCTCTTGACTTTCGCCTCACCATCGCCGGCCCAGCGGATCTGCGCATAGACGCCATCCGTGCGGTTCTCAAGGTCCATGATCCAGCCGGCTGCCTCCGATGGCTTATCGGTATCCAGGCTGAAGTGATCGTAGTCAACCAGGATCCCGCCAAAGTTATCAGCCGCGGCATCAGACTTGAATCGGTTGACAATGGCCTGGCAGGCGGTTTCATCGATCAATTGCTTATCGCCTGAGGGATGCGGGAAGATTCCCCGGGGAATGATCTGGAACCATCCATCAGTGGGCAGTTCGAAGTTTTTATTCAGGATTGGTTTCATTTTGGATTCCTAGATGACCCACTTTTTCCAGCCGGTCCACTGCTCCCAGCCTTCAGGCTCCTGGACGTAGTACTTAACATCCTCCAAACCCGTCAGGTCGTCATACTGTTCGGACATGATGAACAAACCGTTCCAGCCAAATTTCGGACTCCACGAATTTTGATCCTGCCAGTAGTTATATGCAGCTTTCGTATCGCGTGAGACATCTATGGTCGCGTGCCCGGCGGTTCCATCTGATCCAGGTCCCTCATAAACCTGACCATTATCGGGGCTCGTCCCATGATTAACCCATCCGCTGACATCACGCCCATCGATGAATGGGGTTTTTTCAAACTGCGGCGAGTACATGGACTCACTGCGCGGAAGGGTCAGCAACATGGATCCCGGGGCAAATATCCCCATATCCTCTGCGGCGGAGAATGCTTCCCCGATGTAAAGCCCTCCATCCATGTTTCCGCCATAGAACATCTTCCTGGCACGAAACCAAATGGCGTCACCGTCAATCTGTTTAAACGTCTTCAAGGTGTCCATGCCCACGAACCTGCGAAGCATAATTTCCTTGAAGTTTCCCACCGCGTGCCCAGCGCAAGACGGCCCATTCTGGTTTTCGGAAGGGACACACCACGGCACCCATGTAAACGGCACGCACGGCCGGAACGGTTCTGCGGCCATACGCCGGGGAGCGCGAGGAGCCACATTTTTTACACCCTTCCACTCTTTTTCCTGCCACCAGTTTTTATTCATAGTGTTCACCATTTCGGCGCGGGGATTGTATTTGTTCCAACCATCGGCGGACCTTGGTAGGGCCAGTTAGTTGCCGCGGATGGCGTATTGCAGCCAGCGAGCGTCAAGACTAAAGCGGCAAATGCCAGGATAGGTAAAAAGTGCTTCATATTCAGGGACCTGTCTTTGTGGAGTTGTCCGTACTGGTGTTCTGTGTCCCGCTGCTGCCGTTGTAGTTCACATTGTTGCCGTTACCATTGACGCTGACAGAGGGTTTATCCTTGCTCCCGCCACTGCTTTGATTGGCGGCGTACCCGGCGGCCACGCCAGCAGCTATCGTGGCAAGTGATGCGCCCGGGCTTGCAGAAACCGCGCCTACGACGCCAGGGCCAAATGAACTGCGCACGCCCGCATACATTTTTCCTTCACGTTGCTCAACGGCCAATTGGGCATTGTGTGAGGTCGTGATCCATGACAACCCCGCCGCAATCACCGAAACCCCAACCAGAAGGGCCAATACGATTTCTCCGCTTTTGCTTTGGATTTCGCTTCCCTCTGCCTTTTGTTTGGCGCTCATCTTCACCAGTACGCTCCAGGCCACACCAATCAACGTGATGATGGCGGCGATCGCCGTCTCCTGCTCGTTGTTGTCCATCACGCCCTGGTTGATGAAAAAGCCTCCACCGATCGTGAGCATGTGCCGGATAAGGCCCAACACAACTTTGTTGGCAACCAGTGTCAATCCGCTCTGTTCATACTTCTGCACCCATCGAATCAATCCGTTCATAGTCCGATCTCCTTGTTCATGTGTTTAACTGTCCAGTCATACGCCTGCTCAATAAGCCTGTGATCGAATCTCAGCATGGAGTTTTCGCCGCCCATGATTGGCCAGATGACTTTGACCTTTGGGTCACCCATGGTCTCATCCAGGACATCCGCGATCTGATCCAACATCAGGAGATTCGCATTGCGGATCATGTTGCTGATGATCCCGGTCCCTTTGTAATCGTGCGGACGCGGCTTGCCGATCAGCAGATAAACCTCATCGAAGTCATGCCAGTTGGAGGGCAGAGGCAGATTGAACCGGTATCCGCCATCAATGTAATCCTCGCCATCCAGCAAGGGGACAGACGGGAACAGACCACAGATTGACATGGAGGCCAGTACCGCCATCGCCGGAGAGTTTGCCAACTCAGGACGGGCCACGTTCACCTTTTCACCCGTGCGCTTGTTGCAGGCCCAGGCGGAGAATGGCTTGCGTATCATATTCCATGACGTCGGCAGGAAGCCGTTCAGCACACACATGATACGGTCATTGTCATGGATAGACTCCAGCCAGGGGAAACGGAGTTTCCAGAAAGGCCGCTCATGCCGGACATCATCATCCTTGTGAAATTGCAGATATTCGACACCGGCAGCAGCTGACCAGCCACAGGCATTCATAGACCCCACGATTGCCCCGGCACTTGTCCCGGATATCTCTGTGGCCTGGATGCCCATATCTTCCAGGGCCAACCAGATCCCCGCATGGATGTCCAAGCCCGGCATCCCGCCACCCGACATCACAAACAACACTTTTTTAGCTTGGTAACTCATAATTGGTCATTTCTCCGATGGGGTTTCACCACATGCCATTGCATTCGCGCGGAAACCCATTGCAATTCGGTTAACGGGGGTGGGTCCGTATGTGGATACCCCTGAACGGCGTGTAGGGCATTCCAGACCCCTTTTCGGGTAAAATCTCGTTTCAGCGTTCCAGATCATTTGGATCCCCCCTGTTGGGCCTTCATTCCCGCCTCAAGCGCCGCCTGTAGTTCAACGGCCATGATCTTGGCGGATTCCGGATCCGTATTGATCTCCTTCAAAAGTTCCGGCAGTTCCCCTTTTAACGCTTCAATGGCTGCCATCATTTCGGCATCCGGCAGTGCAAGGGCCGCCTCAAACCGTTTGCGGATAGGCTCCAAGTCCGCTGCAACGGCTTTGCTGAAGGCGGTATTGCGCAGGGAAAAGACCATCGCCGGTGAGCGGCGGTTGGGGAGTTGGAAGCCAATGCCTGGCATTACCGGGGCCGGAGTGGGCAACTGGGGAGCGGCGGTGATGGTGTAGCCTGTTTTTTCGGAGAGCTGCACCCAGTCCACCTGCCCACCGGCATTCTTAATCTTAACGGCATGGTCCAGGATCTCGCCGACATCCTGCTCTTCATTGGCGGCCAACTCGAAATAGGCAAGTTTCGGTTGACCAGGGAAAGCCGCCTCCAGGACAACGGCATCAAACTGCGCCTGGAAGAGTTCACTGATCTTACGCGCCTCACCCCGGGCGACGATGTTGAAGGCCTCCATGTGGGCCGACCCGGCCAATGTCCCGGATCCGGACTCTGTGAGCATGGTCAGCAAGCCACCCGTTCCAGCCAGGACAAGCTTTTCGCTTAGATACTGCATGGCATCACGGAATGGATTCGTTCCCCTGGCCTGGTCGGCGCATTTGGCATCGCTTCCAAACGGCAGCGCCCCCGGGCGGCCCTCGGCAATCGACTGGGCCGCCGCCATATATTCGGCCTCTTTACCGGGTGGCACGTTCTGCGGCATGATCACGATCCAGCCGGGGATCCCATAGATCTCAACAAACGCATCCCAGTTCTTGCGGCTCAGGTTTGAGCGGATGAACTTCAGGAGTCCGATTTCATCCAGCGGCCGGGGCCACTCCCGTATCAGGGTAAAGCGGGTATCGATCTTGTTTTCTGCTCCCAGGCTAATCGCGGTCGTTTGCTTGGCAGCCTGGTTCCAGTACCAGTCCCCGTGCATACCGTCCCGGGCAATGTTCCACTGATTCAGGCATTCGATGTGTGTGGCCTCTCCCGGGAGGGCTACCTGATCGCCTGCCTGAAACTGGCAGATTGAAAACTCCCTGAATGCCGCCATCGACATATGTTCGATCGCCTCATAGAGATTGGTAATGCGATTATATGCCGCCAGCAGCACCTGCGCCTGGGCTTTGGCCAACGTATCATCCAGGGTGATCCCACGTTTGGCTGAGGCCTTTTCATCGACGATCTTGACGTTCCAGTCCATTTGCGTGATGACGTTCACGCGCCGTTCAATCAGTGCTATCAGATCCTCATCACGCCGTTCAATGAACCGGTAGGCCCACTGGATGTCGGAATAATCACCACGCTGGGCCGCTTCGAACATGGATACCGCCCGGGCGATGGTCAGGCCGCGTAACGGATTGAACTGTTGACGCCACCGGTCAAATTGCTCTGCAGGGTTGCCGGTTACCGTCAGGCCCGCAGCCTTCCTGGAAGATTTGGTTTTGGTTGTGCTCTTCATGATTATGCTCCCACCATTGCCAGGCTGCGGCGGCTGTTGATTGCCAGGCTCACGGCGGTATCGAAAGTGACTGGTTTGAAATCACTGCCCGTCTGTTTCCCGGCATGCAGTGCCAGGGCCAGAGCCCAGAACCGGTCGCTGTGGCCACTCTTGCTACGGTCGGCCGTAAACCGGATGTTTCCCGCCGCCGTCGTCTCTTTTTTGATGGCCCGCAGATCGGCCGCAATAAGGGGATCAGCAGGAAGCCTGAGCGTTTTATCTTCAAACGCGGCTCTCACCGGGTAGGCCATGGCCTCCTTGCTGCTGTTCGTGAAGGCAATCCCCTCAACCTTGTAGGTACCGAACCGTTCCTGGGCACGTTCCACGAACTGCCGCCCGATACCGGTTTGATCGATGCATACCCGGCGCATCTGGGGCAGACCGAAATAGGGATAGACGTTGGCCTCCTGGTCGGAAAAACACACTGCCTGGAGCTCAATGCGCTTGCGGAGGAAATAGACGCCGGACACCTTTTGAAATATCCAGCAGGCGGTCAGGTCATTATCACGCCCGATATCCACACCGGCGTACAGCTCATGTTTGCAGTCCTGGAATTGATCAAAGGTCCATTCCCACGCCTCACCTGCGGCATATTCGACACCGGAAATCATTTCGTAACTGATGAAGGCGCTGGAGTCATCTGCCGGGATGCAGCAGTATTCCTGCTGCCACTGTTCTTCGTCGATACACTCTGCCTTCGTGCGGGCCATGAACGCGTCCCGGGTCTCATTGCCACCAGACTTTGTGTTGATCTTTTCAACCAGTCCGGCCTCAACGGCGTCAGCCAGGGTAATCTTGTGATGGCTGAATCCCATCGGGTTCCCCTTTTCAGCAATGCCCCGGATGAGTTCGTTGAACACGGTCCCGGCTCCCCTGTGGGTGGAGATGATCTCCAGTTGGCCGCCCCATTGCGTAACGGGCTTGGCCACTCGGTACAGGGTCCTCTGGTCCTTGTGCAGGGCGAACTCATCCAGGATAACGTGCCCGCGCTTTCCCGCCAGCGCATTGGGGTTGCTCGACAGGCTATAGATCCGGCGGCCATTGGCGAACTCCAATACGCTGGCGCTTCCCTTCCCGTCATCACCGATGATCTGGTCACCCAGGTCTTTGGAAGCCAGTTTCAGGACGGCCGCCCATGCCTTGCAGTCCTGCAGAAACAGCTTTGCCTGGACATCATCACGGGAAGAGACCCACACATCCAACCTGGCTTCTACCGGGGAAGCCCGGCGCACGGCCGAGTAGGCCGTTGACCAACTCATGCCGATCTGGCGGGACTTCTCCATGATCTTGAGGCGGGAATCATCTTCAATCCACCGTTTCTGGTAGGGCATGAAGAATTTAGGTTGGCTGGGTGAAGGCGTCATAGCAGGTTCAGGGCCTCCTCAACCGCCTTCAGTGTTTCCGGGGTAATCCCGCCCTTGCCCGCAGCTCCCGCGGCTGCTGCCAATGTCGCCTTGGCCTTGGCGGCATTATCCTCAAGCAGTTCCAGCCGGCGCAGCTTGATCTTTAGATCTTCAGTGCCTCCCGCCACCTTGCAAACTGAGGTATAAAGCCGGACGGCCCGCTCAACGGCCTGATCATCACCACGCGCCCGGGCGGCCACCACGTCATTGCCCAGGGCTTTGGAGAGCGCCTGCGGATCCGTGGCCCCGGCGGCGGTCAATTCCCGCTCAAGGGAATCCCGGTCTTTAATCCGCTGCAGCAGCAGGTATTCGGATTCATGGTCCGCGAACCAGTCCCGGAACCGGTAAAGGCCGGCGCGGCTGGGGGCATCGATATTGAACTCCTCGGCGATCCACTTGGATACCGCGTACCAGGGGAACCGGCGCATCCGGTCAAACACCTGCGCCTGCTGGGCCTCTGTGAGGCTCGCATCCCATGAATCGGTTCTTCGTTTGCGATCGTCAGTCATGATTAAAACGCCTTGAGTTTCGCCTCACCGCCCGGGGTGATGCTCCATGTGGGAATCCCGAAATCATCCTGGCCTTCAGCCGCCCAGTCGTGCCGCTGGCATTCCATCAGGGCGTCGCGGATCTGGTGAGCAGCCAGGGGCCGGCGGATGATCGTCTCGATATCCACCCCGACCAGCTCCTCTGTGAGATTGTCGCGGTTGGCATTGTTGGAAAGCACCTTGAGTGCTGTCTTAACCAGTGTCAGATCAATTGGCATTTGGAACCCTCCCGGTGCGGTGATCTCTGAAGTGATCTTCAAGACGGTCGGAAGTGGACTGGGCGATTGTGGCGATGGGGTCTATCCTGGCATGAAACTTTACCGCCCGCTCCTCTGCCTGCTGATTATGCTGATTCAGTGTGTTGGTGAGCGTATTCCCCAGGTGATCAAGTTGGCGTTGGATCGCTTCGAGCTTGCTGCTCTCCGACTGATTCGCCTGGACATGTGCAGCACGGCAATCTTCCTTCGTGATGTACTGGTGATGAATATGGTCCTTTGACGCGTATTCAGGTTCCGGCTTGACGATCAGCGGACTGGGTGTGATCTCCCGTTTTTCAGAGCGGCCAGAAAGTTTCAGCATCACTACCAGCAACGTACCCACGCTGGAAGCTGCCATCACCCATTGACCGATATTCGCAGCTTCGTTCATAGACCTCCCTTGAAAAAGGTGAGTCCAGGGCGGGGGGTAATGACTCCCCCGCCTTTCTGCGCCTGTGAAGTTATCACACAGGGGACTCCGTTGTGTGAGTCGCACAACGGCAGGGTGCTGGAACGGCAGCAAGAGATTGAAATCATGAGGGACCGCCTTTGGGTATATGGGCTGATTCTTCGATGCAGCGGCCAAGGCCGATCAGCAGGGCACCAATAGCGGGATCAGGGGAAGAAAAGGCGGAACCCTGGATCTGGATGACGGGGACCCCGTCAAGGGTAATCGCAAGGTTCCTGCGCGTTGTCCTATTTACAGGACGGGCTGCATGTTGCACCTCACTGCGTTTGAATCGCGTTGACTGATTTGCTTTCAATGCCCCGACAATAGCGGAGGCCGTGGTTCAGCAATACCCCAGGAGGGCAAGGATGCTGAAGACTCAAATCATTGGCAAATCAACAATCAGGCGCAAGATGCGCAGTGCAGGAAAAGTAGAAAAACATATTTATCAAGGCATTAATCACGCCACCGCTGCCGCCGTATCCAGCTTCAAAATGCTCTGGCAGTGAGGGCAGAGGGTTTCGATGATGCCAAGACCTTGCCGCACTGGAAACGGTTTCCCGCATTCTGGGCAGTCAGCTTCAAACTGGGGAGTTGGCGAAGCCTTTTTTTTGACAGGGTTATGTGTTCCGCAGTGGGTGCACGGAGCATATATAGCTTTGTCATCACGTTGATGTGAATACATCTTTCTGCAGTGCATGCATTCAATGATCGTTCCTTCAAACTCCGCAACGTGTGATGGCTCAGGTGTTTGAATGTCAATTTCGGGTTCTGTGAAATCCTGCCTGGTAACTCTCCATTCGATGTTACGCCTGCAGTGCATGCAGCATTTCACCCCACTATCCACAAGACCATGACAATGAGGGCATTGCACCTTTTGCATGTCATTCTGATTTTTGATCGGGAGAGCGATCATGATCAGGAACGCCAATAAAGGAGAGATGAGTAATGATAAGAGGAAAAATTCAAACACGCCTCTACCGCGCTGGCCAGCCAGGTACCCAACAACCATGGATAACAATCCCCAGACCAGAATCGCAAAAAATACCCCAAACCTGATTTCACTGTCGTTCATGTGTGACCCTCCTTAGAAGTTGAGAGAATTACTACACGGACTCAATCGAAAATCCAACAATTTCACTCTTCTTTCAGACGCTCTATCGCTTTCTCTAGCCCTTTCAGACCCGCCTGGATACCTTCAATCGCTACCCTAAGTTGCGCTGCTGCTCTCTCTAATTCTGAAATTTTAACTTTTTTTAAAGGGGAATGATGGGGGTTCAAATTCCTATACGTGTAGGAATTTGAGTCATTCAAATACGACAGCGATGTCGTATTTGCCGGTGTTATTCCTGCATCAATCTCCGCTTTCTGAAGTTTAAAAAAGAGCTTCTTTGTTAACTTTTGTCGCCTTTTTTGGATTTTCCAGATTGTCTGCCTGGACACACCAATCCGTTCTGCGGCCTGTTCATCATTAAGCCCAAGTGACAGCTTGAACCGGTCGTAGCTCGCCAAGAACGTTGCGTATTGTAAACTTTCGTCTTGCATGTCTGTAAACTTTTGTTACCTTGGCAATAGTGAAGGGCGACAAAGACGCCGACCACTTCAAAAGGATAGATCAATCGGAACGGGAAGCAAGGAGCAAATAATGAGCAGCAAAACAATCAACCTAGAATCAGGGAAATCCAAGCACCGGAATAAGACTGTTATTAAACGGATGATGACCCAGATCCACAGCCATTTCGCGGCTGAGCTAAATAAAGCGCAACGTTCTGAATCCAATGTTCTTTTTGTTCAGTCCATAGACGGCACAGTAGCCAATCGGAAATACTATCGTCTAAATACGAAACGGTCAGTACGAGTACCGGCGGCTCTGGAAGTGATGTCGCGCACCGATGTGCCCAGTCAGCCGCGCAATGCCATCGGTGGTCAAGAAACCATGATTCCCATCGACCGAGGTCAGGCTCAATCCCTAATGACGCATGGTTACGTAGTTTGCGATCCAGCATGTCACAACCTGCGGCTTCCCTATCCGTCAAAATTCGGTATATGCCCGCTGCATCCCCAGGAAGTCTGTCTGCATCCGGTGGTGGGCGCATTGGCATCATATCTACTTTCCCGGCCAGGTAATCAGAAAGCTGTTTCATTGTCTTCATCCCGGAAATCTACCGTTAAAGCCAGTGTCAAGAAAGTGAAAAAAGGGAACAAATGATGAGTCCATCCAAAGTCAAACCCACTCAGCACTTCAACCCACACGTGGTACGTGCCCATTTCGTCCTGCGCGGTACCAGCTGCGCGGCCTGGTCTGAAGCCAAGGGGTTTGGGCGGCGGGAAGTCTGGAAGATCATCAACGGAAAGCGGCTTGGTACCGGGAAACTCGGTAAACGCATCGTCACGGCGCTGAAGAATGAACTGAAAAAGGCGGGGTGATTATGGCGACAGCAACAGACACAGGATATACCAGGTTGGCGGCCAGGATGGCCGCACAATCTGATCTCGGCCTTCCCGCCGATCCCAGCGGAACCATGGTCGGTCAGATCCGCACCCAGTTCGGCAGCCGTAGCTTCGTGTCTGTCTCTGATGTCGCCGCCGCCGTTAACGTCTCCTGCCGGACCGTCCTCGCCTGGCGTGAAGCCGGCCTGATCGAAGGCATCAATGTGGGCTCCGGCGATAAACCCTACTTTCGGATCTCCGGCCCCAGCGTCGTTCGTTTCTTTGAAAAAAGGAGCCAGGAACTATGAACGCCACACTTGATCAATTTAAAGCCGCTGTTCGAATCCTGAATAATGCCCGGGGAGAATCGAACGCGATCACTCTTGACGATCTCACTGCCCGCGCTGGCCTGCCAAATCGGCGGACCACGGAAGCGATGATGGAGCTAAGGCTCCCCGACTTCCCTTACCCTTTGGTGGCCTCCAGCGCGGGCTACTTCATTCCCACCAGTTCCGACCAGCTCAACACCTATCTGCGCAGCCTCAAGAGCCGGGCGGTAAAAATGTTCATGCGTTCCCGGACGGTTGCAAAAAAAGCCATTGCACACGGTTGGCAACGGGAAGGCAAGTGGTTTGCCAAGCCGCCCGTGCAACTGGATCTTTTTGAAGATGAGAGGGGTGCATGATGACTCTCATGATTGCCTGCGGTTTTGCGTTATGCGGCACAGTGCTGGTTTTTGGGTTGATTGCAGTAATGGATAAAATCGAACAGAAAAAAGGAAAATAATGAACAAGGTACTGAAAGAGCGGAGTGCGGATATTGCGACGGCCATGAGCGGCCTGTGTGATGCGGTGGGTAAACTGTCCCTGGTGCGTGATTGCCTGGCTAAGGATATGAAGACAACACCCCATGGTTCAACCGATGAGCTGCTTTTGCTGAATATCAACCGGACCATCGAACGGTTGACCGCTGCCGCGGCTATCATCCCGGATGAATGCTGGGCCATCATGATCACCGGTAATGCGGTGGGCGGGCATGAGGTACAGAAGCGGGTTGAAACGTTGATCCGCAACACCATGATCATCAACAAGGCCGCACAGAGTGTCGCCGCCTAAAAGGAATCACCCAATGGCACGTATTAAAAAATCATTGGCCGCAGTACTGGAGACCCGGGCGGATGCCGAGGCGGCCCTGGGGAAACTGGCTGAGTTGAGTTATAGACGCGACATGATGGCTGCCGAGTTGGATCTAGCACTCAAATCGGCACGGGATAATTTCGAATATCACATTACAGGGATCACGGCTGAAATCGACGGTCATTTTGAATCGTTGAATGTCTGGGCCGATGGACACCCGAATGAGTTTGGGGCCCGTAAAAGTATCGACATGGTCCATGGTCAGCTGGGATACCGGACAGGACAGCCGAAACTTAAATTGTTGCGAGGATGGACATGGGAGCGGGTCGCCGCCGCCGTTCAGCAGATAGCCCCTAAATACATGCGCTTCAAGGTTGAGGTCGCAAAGGATGCCTTGCTTGATGACCGCGATGCGTTTTCAAAAGAAGAGATGGCGGATATCGGGTGCAGTGTTGTCCAGGACGAATCATTCTTTGTCACCCCGAAACAGGAGGTCACTTGATATGGCCCTTCCCGTCATACTGCAGCAGTATCTGAATCGCGGGAAGGCTGGCATCCCGCCGGTTAAAACGGTTCTTCCCGTTGCTGCCCCTATATTGATTAAAACGGAATCTACTAATTCTGTGGAGACGCAGGAACAGTTCAAACTCAGGATACATCTGAAAATGATGTTGCAACAAAAGCCCGTCCGGATCCCGCTGAGTAATGCACCGGATCCATATCAGAAGCAGGTACCGTTCGTGTCAGATCACACGGCGGGATGGAACCCGGTCAATAATGGATTCATGCGAGGTAACCATATATGAGTGCAGCATCCAATCAATCTGTCGAAAAGCGCCCTGTTGGACGGCCGGCAAAGATTCTTTCCATGGTGCCGAAACGTACCCTGGCTGACCGCGCCCCCATCATCAACCACTACCATGACAGTTCCGAAGCCGCCTATGGTCAGGCCTGCCGTTTCGCTGTCCTCTGCGGAATGGAACTGCTTGCAGCCAAGGAACAAGCCCCTCACGGCGAATGGCTGCCGTGGGTAGAGAAGAACTGCAAGTTCGACCTACGCACATCCCAGCGATACATGCTGCTTGCCGACCGGGCTATACCGGTAATTGAGGCTAAGTATCCGGTTTTTGGAGACATGGATAATTCGGTGGCACCATCCATGATGATGCGGAAGGAACGTGATCTCCTGTTGTCTGCCGTTCGGGATATGACGGATCACCGGACTATCCAGGAGCTGCAACTTGAACTCGGCATCATCAAGCCGAAAGTGGATGGCACCTCTGGCGGCGCGAATAATCCCTATGGCCGTGCAGGTAATCCCGCCACGGTGATGGATCGGGCTGAGGCGGAACGGTTGATGGCGAACAAGGATTGGTCGGATGTCTGTCGGATCACAGTCACCAACTGTCAGAAGAAAAGCTATGGGCACCTGGAGAAGGTGCGCCTGCGTGAAGTGTGGGAAACGCTCCGCAGTGTGGCGGATGAGTTGGAGGATTTCCTGAAGAAATCCAAGTGAGGTAATCATGAAAGCGCTCATCATACCAGGGATGGTTCCAACAGCGGAAGATCGGTCGATTGACTGGTCGAACCTGTCGGACAGTCAAAAGGCCGATGTGCTGTCCTGGGCAGAGGCGTTTTCAGAGGCGGCAAAGGCCGGCGTGGGGATTGGCCCCTCACTGGTGATGGTGGCGGAGCGGATGCGGGTGAGTGTGGCCACGGCCCGCCGCCAGTATGACTGGGTTTCAAAAGGCAAGAAATTGGCATCTGGTAAACTGGTGTGCGGCTGGCGGGCGCTGGTGGATTATCGGCAGCACAAGACTGAGGATGGTGACACGCCCATCCCGGCCGCCACTGTTCAGTGGTGGAAACAGATTATTGAGCAATTCAAGGGGCGCAAGAACTGCCTGAAACAGGCCCACAAGCGCTGTGTCGAATTATGGCGTGTCACCGATTATCCCATCCCGGGGTATGAGATCCGCCCGCCTGCAGATGTGCATGGGATCCCCAAGGGATGGAGCTATTCCAACTTCCTGCAACTGGTTAAGGAATCTAAGTTTGTGCGGTCCATGGCCAACACCGGGGCCAAGGCCGCATCCCAATTCGCGTTTCACATCCCCACCACCCGGGTGGGGTTGGAAGCGGGACAGTACATGATGCTGGATGATGTCTGGCATGATTTCAAAGTCAAGCCCACGCTCAAAGCGCCAGCCGGTCGGCTGCTGGAACTCACCGCCCTGGATTTATTCAGTGCCAAGAAAATCTGTTACGGCCTCAAATGCGAAACCACGGATGACATCACCGGGATCCGGAAGCGCCTCCAGGAACGGGACATGCGCTTTTTGCTGGCAGCGATGTTCAGCCTTCATGGATACCGCAAGGCGGGGACCACGTTGGTTTGTGAGTCGGGTACCGCGGTTGTACGTGATGACATAGCCGCGGCCCTGTTCGATTGCACCGGCGGTGCGATCCATGTGGAAACGGGAAAGTGCAAAGGGTCACCAGCCTTCCCCGGGTGGTACCGGGGCCGTGCCGGTGGCAATCCCCGCTTCAAGGCCGCCCTGGAATCCTCATTCAACCTGGTTCACAACGCCACGGCCATGTTGCCAGGTCAGACCGGCAGCAATGAGCGGGTGAATGGGCCTGAGGAATTATTCGGCCGCACGGAGAATGACAAGGCGCTCATCAAGGCGATCGCCGGGCTGCAGTTGCGCCCCGAGAAACTGGATATGATCCGATGGGACTTCATGCTGATGAGCCAGGCCTCCAGCATTCTTTCAGACATCTATGCCTGGCTGGATAGTCGGACAGAACACGATCTTGAAGGCTGGGAAACCGCCCAGCTGGTCACAGGGCAGGTTCGCGTTGATCCCCGCTCACCACACTGGACGCCAACCTATGCGCTCCCTATGCAGACAAAGGATCATGCCGATGCCATGGCGTCACTGATGAAGCTGCCCGGGTGTTTCAGCCTCCGGAAGATGTCACCATCTGAAGTCTGGGAGCGGGAGGCATCCGGACTGGTGAAAATACCGATGAGCGTACTTCCTCAAATCATTGGGGCGGATCTGTCAGAAGAGCGGAAACTGAATGATCACGGGGCGTTTCTGTTTGAGGACTCATCTATCAGTCATGAGCCCATGCGGTACCAGGGCATTGCTGTGAATGCGCAGGGTCACCAGGTGCTGCTCAACAACAACGAATCATACCGTACTTTCTGTAATCCATTCGACGCCAGGTTCCTGTTGGTCTGCGATGCCAAGGGCCGGTACATCGGCCGGTGTGAACGTGTGAACAAGGTTTGCAGGGCCGATGATCAGGGAATGCATAGGGCAATGGGTCAGGCCGCCCATGCGAATGCAGCCCGGGCGCGGGCGTTCCTGGGGCGCAGCGCTGGGCAGGCTGAACAGCGGGCGGAGGATGATCAATGGAATGAGACGATTCTGTCCGGGGCGCCGGTCCTGGAATCAGAGATTGAGACGGACGAAACTGTCAGGGATACACGAGTCACCGCGGGAGATCGTAAGGCCGCCACTGAGCATGGCGATTTTACGGCGGCTGTCACGGATCCCGGACAGGATGAATTTAGCGCGGCAGAGATTGCCGAGCTGTTGAAAACGGAAAAATAAAAAGGGAGTAATGGTAATGGATGAGATTGGAAAGAATGGGACGGTTCCGGGTGCTGAGCGGGCGTTGGAAGCAAAAGCGGCAAGCGCTCACAGCAGGATTAATATCCCGCTGAATCTGGACAACTGGAAGGCCCTTGAAAAAGGAGTGCAGGATGATCTTCTGTGGTTTCACCAGCATCTCCTGGATAACCACATGGGCTGGGATGATGCCGTTGAGGCGATTGAATATGATCGCACCACTATTTTCAAGGTTCTGAAGGGAATCTATGAGGGCAGTTATCCCAACGTCTGCAAGGGGATCCAGAGTTACAAGCGCATTGCCGAGACCCGCAGTACCATTCAATCCAATGAGATTGTGGACAACGGGATTTCCCAGATGATTTCAGCGGGACTCGATTACGCCCTGGCTAACAATTCCATCACGATGATCATTGGGGAAAGCCGGATGGGAAAGAGCGTGGCCACCAAGAAATGGCGTGATGAAAACAATCACGGCCGCAGTGTCTATGTGGTGGCCCCTCCCTATGGTGGCACCAAGATGCTCCTGCGCCGCATTGCTGACGTTGTCGGGGTGAGTAAGAACCTCTGTGTGCCGCAACTGATGGAGGCCCTGAGCCGGGCATTCAATAAGAACCGGATCCTGATTGTGGATGAGGCCCATCGGCTGCTCCCCGGGGACCGCCGGACAAACCCCGTCAATATCGAGATCCTACGTGACCTTTACAATGATGGCCAGGGATGCGCCCTGGCACTCATTGCCACCCAGCGCTTTGATGATGAGCTCCGCAAGGCCCATTACCAGTTCGAGCAGGTCCTGGGGCGCATTGGGATGCCTATCCGGCTTCCTAAGCGCATCAAGGTCAAAGACTTCAAGCCAATCGTCAACCAGTACCTGAAGGATCCCAGTGACAAGTTAATTCAGGCCCTTGACCAGATCGCCAACAGCCTCGGCCGCCTGGGTATCCTGGTTGAGACCCTAAAGGTTGCCAGCCGGATCGCCAACAAGTCCCGGCAACCCATGACAGAGGAACATGTGTGGAAAGCCATCGCCCTGCGCCAGCAAATGATGGGCGAAAAACAGGAGGGGAAATAATAATGACAACTAAAACCACCAGGACATTTGATATCGGATTAATGTGTGAACCGCTTGTCAAACAACTTGCAGGATTGGCCCCGGCAACCGATCTTATGAGTTTCGATGAATATTCTCAGGCAATTTCACGCCTCTGCATATTCGGACTTTTAACAGATTCTCAAACTGAGTCTGCGCGACGGAGACTGGTTAAAAAGGTGCAGAAATCAATTAAAAAGGCTCAATCATGAAAAACCCGTGGGAAGATGGCCGCGTTTTTTGTGGTGTAAAATCTCAGTATTGTGGGGTTGAAGACAGGCTTAGAATCATTAAAAATATGCCTCCTACTATTCTTAGGGCTGCACTCGCTTGGCCGGACACTCAGAAAACCGTTCGTTTGGCAATAGACCGACATCTCTGAAAATTACAGAAAGGGAATGCAAAATAATGAGCCTGTCAAAAGATAGTCGTGGGCTGCTTATTAATGCGCTCAATAATGCAAATTGGGCATTAATGGATATCGAAAAAACTCCCATTAAACGACGTTCTCCCTCCAAAAGAGATATTTTAATTAAAAAATGGATTAATGAGGCTATCGATAACCTTGTGAATGCGCTGAATATTTAAGGGGTGAATATGAAGATTGGGAAACGTAAAAAAGGCGGCTGTGTCTTCACCGCCCGATGCCAGAAAAAAGGCATCTGTTACTGGAAGAAATGCCGGTTCTATCGGGAGAATCTAGCGGGATTGGAGATTACGACATGAAGCAAAGTCAGGTGGAAGACATCATTGGAAACATTATTCTTGTAGGTGCGTGTGTGGCTCATGAGGAATGGGTGAGGATTTTTCTTTGTGGGCTATGCTTTGGACAATTTATTCTCGTTATTCTTCACCGGAATAAAGAAAACCGTGAAAAGGATCAGCAATGACTGAGGCAATGATCAAATCAGTTTCCGACTGCGACTACGTCCGCACGATCGGGGCCTTGACTGTGATCCTGGATCTGACCATGCGCAAGATGAAGGAGATCCGGGAGAAGGATGGCCGCCCACATCATGTGGCCGCCATGGGCCATATCCGGACCGCTCTTGATTATGAGCGCAAGGTGTTATCGGAGTTGACCGATCCAAAGAGCATGGCGGCGATATCGGGGATCGCTCTTGGGGAGATATTGGAAATGAAGGCATCGGGAGCTGTGGCGCTGCTGGAGGGATAATATTTATGCTTACAAAACCCCAACAATCTGTATACCGGCCCCTCGTCGAAAAGGCGTGGCTAGAGCATTGCAGATTGGAGGGGCTTTCCCCGAACAATAAACCCGCAAAAGAAACCTGGTACCGTGACCAGGTGCACAGTGCCACCGGCTTGTGGTCCACCCGTGACGCTGATCCCACCCGTGACTATCAAACCCTCCTTGACCGATTCATGCTTCTTGCCGGGGATCCACAGCCCATCATCATCAAAGGTTGGACCCAGTCGCAAACATCGTGGTTCTCAAAGGAAGCCCGAAAATCATTCGACATCGGCCGCACAACGGGCCTATTTCCTGATGACCTTGATTTCAATGACTGGGTTTCTGATCTGCTTCTTTCCCATGGCATCATGGGGCATCACGCTACCGATCGCCGTGAGTCATTTGATAAGGTAATGGCCGAGCTCGCCACCATCTCAGGAGATGACCATCTCATTGACCACTTTTCACAGGCAACGGAGATCCGGGTGAGGTGGGGGATAACTCAGTACATGTCAGATCTCTCCTGGCTGGAGAAGACTCCTGTTACATGGGAGTATGTCCGGGCGATCTGGACGCAATCAAGCCTTCTACCTGATCTAGCTGAAGCCCCATCCGCCATTCTCATCAAAGTTTTACAGATGCTGGACACCCATATTCGCCGCCTCTGCAAGCGCTTAGAAATCCGTCCAAAATGCCTTCCAACAAGGTGCAATCCTGACACTTGCAAAGGCGACTGCCGATGCCCTGAAGGCGTTCCCGCTAAGTATATGAAAGGCGGCTCATCAGAACCCCCTTCTGAAGTGCCGTTTTAAGAGCAGTTTTTCTGCTTTGCAACGCCAGTTTTTCACCTCTGCATCACCCTTAAAACTTCCCTGCATTTATATTGCAAGTGAGACTTATTTCTCGCATAAGGTGTCTCAGTAACAGGCAAATGAGACATAATATCTCAGATCGTTGATAAAAATTCTCAAATGGCGTTGTTCAATACAGCGCTAATGCTTGAGCTACGGATGGTCTCCGACCAAGAGAATTGCCGAGCGAAGGATGGCGCCCTTCGAAGCACCAGGCGTACCCGCCGCAGGGCGTAGTAGGGCGGCGAGATTGAAAAGGATATTAAAGCGCCTGACGGCTTGAGTTACGGATGGTCTCCGACCAGGAGAATTGCCGGCTGCGTCTTAAGGTGGCGTTCGACGTCCCGGCGAACGATTACTTGCCCCCCTGCCGCCCATCAGCCGCCGGGACGTCGGCTGCCACCTGTGCATGCACACTTCGGCCTGACTAAATTTACTCCGCCAGAGGCGTAATCAACTCGGGATAAATGACGGCATACCGTTGATTGTTCAACCAGTATTCCCGCCCTTTTACCGTCAAGCGTCGATCAACCAGGGCGGGTAGCTGCGATTCATTGCCCCGGAGATAACACAAGGTTACTTTTTGTTGATTGCGCAGGGTCACCAACCGGTAATCCATGCCACGGAAAAACGCCAGGGGGACCCGCTCAACCAGCCCCGACCGCTCCACCAACGCCCCCTGCCCCAACACCGGCGCAAGGTCATCCCGGCTCAGCCCCGCAGGCAGTTCCCGAGACAACGGCGGATTGGCCACTACAGCCCCCTTCTCCCCAGCCGGCCCCGGCGTTCCCTCAACCTTGACAGGCGCAGCCGGCACCGTCTCCTCAATCGCCTGAACCACCGTGCGACTGATCCATAACACAAGCTCGGCCGGGGCGGCCACTTTCAGCCAATCCCCGTGACTTTCCATTTCAGTTAATGCCGCGCCCTGACTGACCGTCCCCACATCACGATAACTGATGCCGGGTCCGGAGCGGAGCCGGATTTTATCGCCCGTCACCACGCCTGCCTTCACAAATTGCTTCTTTATCCAAAGCCCCGCATTCGTCGGCGCCAGAACCCCGAACCAATCGCCGTCCATCCGGACAACCGTCAGGACCTGGCCCGCCTGGACTTGAGACACCACTTCAGTTCCTGCATCCGGCCGGACACGAACATTGACATCATCCGCAACCACCCGGACCTGAAGGTTAGTCGATTCCGCCGCACCGGCAGAAAGCAGGCTTCCCAAAACCAAGGCTATCCAATATTTCTTCATGTTAACTCCCGATCAACAAGGAACTATCAGGCATGCGCTTCGCCAGCCTCACGGAACAAGGTCTCGATTTCAGCCCGGGACAATGCCCGCACTTTCCCCAAGGGCAAGGTCCCCAACGTCAGGGAGCCCACGGAAATACGCTGCAAGGTCAATACGCGGAGCTTCAACTCCCGCACCATGCGCCGCACCTGTCGTTTGCGGCCTTCCCGGAGAGTAATGAGATATTCGGAGGGCCGCGCCAGCACAGGACTGACCGCCTCCGCGTGAAGCATCTCGCCCTCTGATTCAATCCCCGAAAGCATGCGGCGTCTGGCCTGCTCGGGCAACGGATAATTCAGGCGGACATGGTAGATCTTCGCCACTTCATGGCGGGGATGAGTCAAGCGCAGCGCCAACTCGCCATCGTTGGTGACAATCAACAGCCCCTCGCTATCCTGATCCAGTCGTCCGACAGGATAAAGGCGCTCGGTAATTCCTGGAAAAAAATCAAGGAAGGTGCGCCGCCCATGCGTATCCTGACAGGTGCATAGCACCTCGCCAGGCTTATTGAGCATGAAGTAGAGCTTCTGCTGGGGAAACACCTGCTGCCCATCCATGGCGACCACATCGACGCCCGGCGTGACAGAAACGCCCTGCTGGGACACGACCGCTCCATTGACAGAAACCCGGCTGTCTGCGATGAATTGCTCGCAGGCACGCCGGGATCCTACGCCACAGGAGGCGAGATATTTCTGAAGACGAACCAGCTTACTCAGGCTTCGTTTTGGGAAGCCCTTGTCCGCGGTTGCCCTCTTTCCACTTCCCGCGCTTGCGCAGGAGGTCAACTCTTTCGAAACGCTTAAGGACATTACGCTTGGTGGCGATTTTATCCGCCGACTTTAAACTTGAATGCATCGACATGATCGTACTCCAACTCTTTAACCTGCTTTCATTACAGGGCCGCAGATAATGGCGAAAAGAAGCCCCGCTGTCAATAGCTTGCGTTGCTTTTTTAAAGACACTGGGTTATGGTGCTTGAAATCGGAGGATACATGTTTAATTGGCAATTGGATCGGCCACTGGCCGTTTTTGATATTGAGTCGACGGGAATCAACCCGAGGTCTGACCGCATTATTGAGTTATCAATCGTGAAACTACTCCCTCCCAAGGGGTTGCAGGAGCTACGAACGTTTATCGTCAACCCGGGCATCCCCATCCCTCCTGAATCCTCGGCGATCCATGGCATCACCGAGGCGGACGTAGCCGGTAAGCCCCTGTTCAGGGACCTGGCGCCTGAAATCTACCGGTTTCTGGAAGGATGTGACCTGGCCGGCTACAATATCATCCGGTTCGACATCCCCATGCTGATCGAAGAATTTCTGCGAGCCAGCATTAACTTCAGCATGGAAGGCCGCCGCATGGTGGATGCCCAGCGCATCTACCACAAGCGGGAGCCCCGCGACCTCAAAGCCGCCCTGCAGCATTACTGCGGGGAACTGTTTCTGGAAGGACACCGCGCAGAAGCCGACGCCCTGGCCACCGTGAGAGTGCTTGAAGGGCAGTTCAACCGGTACCCGGATCTTCCCAGAACCATGAATGAACTCGACAAGTATTGCGATCTCCGCGACCCGTCCTGGGTGGATCGTGACGGTAAACTCCGCTGGGTCAACGGTGAGATCGCCATTAATTTCGGCAAGAAAAAGGGCGAAAAACTCAGCGACCTCTCCAAGCGTGACCCTAACTTCCTCCGCTGGATTCTCAAAAGCGATTTCGCAAGCGACACCAAGGCCATCGTCGAGAAAATCTTGAACGGCGAGAAAGTCAGTCCCGTCGGCTCCGCCTTGACCGATCAGTTGTCCGCCTTGAAAGGGACTGATCTCGACTGAGCCGAGAGGTCATTCATCACACGCAGCACCACCTGCCCCACTATTTCAAGACTATTGGCACTGAGCTTGTCCAGCGTATCGTTGGCGGTATGCCAATAGTCATTGAGATGGGGGGCCGAGCCGTATTGAAAATCAATGAGATCAACCGCCGGAATCCCTTTGTCCAGAAACGGCTGATGGTCATCCAGAATGGTATAATCACTTAACGCGAAGACCGCCCGTGTTCCGGCCGCAGCGGCCGCCTTGAACACCGCCGCCATTAATGCGGGATCACTATTGCGTGGGAGGGTGACGTTCAGGTCTCGATCGCCGATCATATCAACAAGGATAAAGGCCTGCACCTTGGGAACCCGGCCCTCAGCGACCAGCTTACCCGCCAGATGCCGACTCCCGTGTAACCCATCATTTGGCCCATAGTTCACCCGGCATTCCTCACCATCCAGGAAAACGAGCCAGACTTCATTCCCTGCGGCAGAAGCGGCTTTCAGCACCGGCGCCATCGCCAACAGTAATCCCACCCCGGATCCGGAGTCATTTGCACCAACAAAGGAGTCGATTCCGGACTTCAGATCGTAATGAGCGCCCAGAATGATGATGCGTTTTTGGAAACCAGGGATAACGCCGATGACATTCCTGAACGTCTTGACCCCGTCGGGGGTCGCCTCTTCAAAGGTGTCCATCGAGGCCGAAACGTCCATTTCCTGTAAACGCCTGACCAGATAATCGGCCGCTTTCCCGGCCGCAGGAGACCCGGCTACCCCGGACCCTGACTTCAAGAAGTGATCCACTTCAGTGAAGGCATCCGACCCCTTGAACTCAGAAACCTGATAATCAGCCTTGATGGCGGGCGCCATCACCTCTTGTCGCCCACACGAGGCCATCAGCAGAAAAACAGGAATTAAGGCCCAACCGCCTGACCGTCTAAGGCTTAACCCCTTCCCCCTCATCGTTCCGCAAGCCCGCAAAGCTCAAGAATGCGATCCAAGTCGTCGTTCGTGTAGATATCGAGTTGGATGTACCCCTTGACTTTCCGGCCGTTGGCCGTAGTCCGGCAGGGATGAACCTGAACACTGGTTCCAAAATGCTGATGGAGCTTATCCGTGAGATACACGAGATGGCTTGCTGGGATATCCTCTTTCTCGACGGCCTTTTTCCTGGGAGTTTTTCGGGAATGCTCCACAATCCGCTCTAGTTCCCGGACCGAGACGCCCTCCTTGATGATGCGTTCCGCCATTTTGCATTGTTCAGGCTCAGTCGCAAGCGAGAGCAACACCTTGGCGTGCCCGGTCGAAATCAGTCCCTCAGCGAGAAACTTTTTTACTTCTTTTGGAAGCAACAACAGGCGGAGCGCATTGGCCACCGACGCCCGGGCCTTACTCACTTTTTGCGCAATCTCGTCCTGGGTCAGCTTGAAGGTTTGCGCCAGGACCTGATACCCCTCGGCCTCCTCAACCACATTTAAATCCGCCCGCTGCAGATTCTCAATCAGCCCGATTTCCAGAGCCTCCAGGTCGGTGGCCTCACGCACCACCACAGGCACCTGCTTCAGCCCGACCTCCTGCGCGGCCCGCCAGCGCCGCTCACCGGCAATCAGCTCATATCCATCTTCCGCCTGGCGAACCAGGAGGGGTTCCAGCACGCCATGCTCGCGCACCGAGGCGACCAGTTCATCCAGCGCCTCCCGCACAAAGGTCCGACGCGGCTGAAAGGGATTGGGCCGGATCTTGACGACCTCAATCATCAACGGCCCCCCTGTGCCAGATACCGGCGCAGGGGTCGGGGCCGCCACGGTGGGAGTATCCTTAATCAACGCACTCAACCCCCGACCCAAACCGTGTTTTACCGCCATCCCTCATCCCTCCTGTCAACCATCATGCAATAACAAAACATTTATTTACGGGCAAAAAGCTGACCGGGCCGGGCGCGAGGATCCATCGCAGGGCGCGCCGACAAACCGGGCTTACCCATCTCGTCGTCACCCTTCACCGTATCAATTGAGGCGGCAACGGGCACATCCAGATCAAGCGTCACATCGCCGGAAGCCGACTCGACCGGCGTAATCTCGGACTTGCCCACCAGACTGACCCCTTCTTCCACAACCAACCGCCGCGCCTTGATATCACCGGACACCCGGGCCGTCCCCTTCAGCTCAATGCGTTCCTTCGCGATGATGTTGCCCTTGATCATGCCATGCACCACCACCGACGCAGCGACCACATTGCCTTTGATCGCGGCCCCCTTCTCCACAGACACATCGCCCGTTGTCGTGACATCCCCATTGACTTTGCCAGCCATCTTAATGCTGCCCGAGCACTTGATGGAGCCGTTAATTTCCACATCATCCGCAATAATCGTCCTGACTTCTTCCATGATCATGTCCTTTATTTGTGTTTTCATTCTACATCGAAATCCTAATCGTAATCTTAATCCTCATCTTAATCCACTTCTGAGCGAGTGATTATGATTAAGATTACGATTAAGATTTATGGATACATTCCCACCCGCGTCAGTCCGGTTGCCTCCGGCAGATCAAACAGCAGGTTCATATTTTGAAGCGCGGAGCCCGCCTGACCTTTGACCAGGTTATCAATATGGGCGATCACCCGCAGCCGCCGGGTGCGCGCATCCACATCCACAATCAGGTTGCAGTAGTTCGTCCCGCGCACATGAATGGTTCCAATATTGGCATTCCGGTCAAAAATCCGGACAAACGGGCTATCCTTGTAGAATTCACGGTACAAGGCGATCACCTCTTCAACCTTCGTATCGGCCTTCAATTGCCCGTACAGGCTGGAGAGAATCCCTCGACACACCGGAACCACCTGGGCCGTAAACGTCACCCGGATATCCACGCCCGCCTGCAAGCTCAACTCCCGCTCAATTTCGCACACATGCTGATGGCCGGACAGTTTGTAGGCATTTACATTTTCATAGCGCGCAGGGTAGTGGAAGGACGCATTGAGTTTTTTTCCCGCGCCAGACACACCGGTCTTACAGTCACAGATTGCGCTGAAAGGATCAATCAAGCCGTGCTTCACGGCCGGGGCCAGCCCCAGGATACAGCTCACCGCAAAACATCCGGGATTTCCGACCACCCGCCGCTTGGAATTGATCTTACGCCGATGTAATTCCGGAACCCCGTACACCGCTTCGGGCAGAAGCTCCGGGGCCGTATGTTGGGGATCACGTCCAATGCGGGTGGCATAGGCAGCATAGCTCTCGGGGGTATTGAATCTGAAGTCCCCGCTATAATCGACCAACTTGGCCCCACTGGCCAAAAGTTCGGGCGCCATCTTCATTCCTACCCCGTCCGGGGTGGCCATAAACACCACATCCACCGGCTGTTTTACGGAAGGGTCCGTGGGGGCGACCACGAACATATCACAGGCGCCGGCCAGATGCGGATAGATCTGACTGATCGGCACACCGACATCCGTCAAGCTGACCAGTCCGGCAATTTTGACATCCGGATGCCCGAGTAACAGCTCAATAATCCCCACTCCCCCATACCCGCTGGCACCAATAACCCTTGCAGTAATCACTCTGGCTCTCCTTGAAGTTGAATATTGAAAGTTCAAAGCTGAAAGTTCACCTTGAAACGGCCGATTTTAGCCAGTCAACACTCAACTTACAACTTTGAACTTTGGACTCGAAACTTTGAACTCTTACATATTCCTGACGGGCGGCAGATGCTGCAGGCGCACCCGGCTGAGATAGGTGAGGATACCCCGCGCGACCCCTTCCGCAATCTTATCCCGATAATCGGCATCCAGAATTTTCTTAGCTTCCCCGCGGTTGGACAAAAATCCGCACTCCACCAGAGCGGCGGGACTGCTGGCATTGCGGATCACATAAAACCGGGCCCGCCGAATCCCGCGATCGAAGGCACCCGTGTGAGCTAACAGCCCCTTCTGCAGATATTGGGCCAGCACGACATTTGCCCCATCGTACCGGTTACCGGAGCAGTCTTTACGTTGCAAGCTAAGCACATTTTGCTCCAGTTCCACCGTTGTCGGGTAGCCCGATGCAGGGACAATATAAGTCTCCAATCCTGATATTGCCTGATTACGGGATGCATTCAAATGGATGCTCACAAACACATCCGCGCCATAGCGGTCGGCCCGCCAGCATCGCTCTTCCAGGCTCATCGTCGCATCACGATCCCGCGTCAACATCACATTCACCTGGCTCTCACGCAGCCGGGCCCGCACGCGCTTGGCGATATCCAGGGTTAAACCCTTTTCCTGCAGGGACCCTTGCCCGGCGCCGGGATCAGCCCCGCCATGCCCGGGATCAAGCACCACCAAAGCCGACTCAGCTTTTCGCAGGGCCCGCGAAGGGAGCAGAACGGCTCCAACGGTATCCACGGCATCCACCGGAGTAATCACCCAATTTCCAGCCGCTTTCAAAACGCTCCGGTTCAAGTATAAGGAAACTCCGTTCACCACCACCCGCCGGCTGCCGGCCTCGAAAATCACGGTACTGGTGCGACTTCGATACACGGCGCTCTTCCCGTATTCAGCAGGAGCCCCGAACCCATAAGACGCCATGACTTCATTCAATCCTAATCCACGGAACACAACGGCCTCGGCCGGCATCGACAGGACCAGCAGCAATAGGGCAACTATCAATCCCGCCCCTATTCTTCCCGCTATCAGCATGATCCTTGCCACCGTTTTTTGTCCTGTCTGTGTTATGATTTTTTGTAGCCGCAAACCACGTACTTTGATATACGGAACAAGAGTATGTCAAGCGACATACAGCTCTACGCATCAATTACACAAGGGGTATGAACCATGGCTGAAGTGACTCTTGAACAGGTTCCGCAGAAGATCAAGGATTTGTTCAATCGCGGCTTTGTGGCCATGGAGCGCGGTAATCTGGACTATTCCATCGACATGTTCACCGCCTGTCTGGCCCTTGAACCCCGGCTTCATAAGGCCCGGAAATTCCTGCGGGCCGCCGAAATCAAGCGCTTCAAAAGTCAGGGTGGCGGGCAGCTTACGCACCTCATTTCCTCCATTACGGGATTCTCCAACCTGATCAAAGCTCAGGCGCTGCTTAAATCCAAACCCATGGAAGCATTGCAAGCCGCCGAAAAGCTGCTGCTAAAAGACCCCTTGAACCTGAATTATATCAAACTCCTCGATAATGCCGCCCTCGCCGCTGGCGAACCCGAGATCGCCGTCCAAACACTCGCGATCGCGAAAGAGCATTACCCGCAGAACACCGACCTCCTGGAACGGCTGGGGCGCCTGTACATGTCCACCGACCAACCCCGCCTCGCCAGAGAGTGCTTCGAGACACTCTGCGAGATCAAGCCGCAGGATAGTGGCGCACTGAAGCTCCTGAAAGACGCCATGGCGATCGACAGCATGTCTAAGGACGGCTGGGAAAAGGTGGGAACAAAGGGCACCAAGTTCACCGATCTCATCCGCGACCGGAAAGAGGCCGATATGCTCGCCCGCGAGTCCAAAGCCGTGGTGGATAAAAATGACACCACCATCATGATCGAGGAAAACAAGGCCCGGATCAAACGCGAGCCGGGGAATATGAATTACCGGCGCGCGCTGGCCAATCTTTATAAAGACAGCAAGATGTTCGCTGACGCCATCACGACCCTCCAGGAGGCCCAAGTCGTATCCGGGGGGCGCGACCCTCAGATTGATCAGACGATCAGCTCCATTCGGATTCAAATGATGGATGAAGAAATCACGAAGCTCAAGGCGGCCGGCATGACCGCAGGCGTCGAAGCGAAACAAAAAGATCGCGAGCTATTCCTGACCAGCGACCTCCAGGATCGCGTGACGCGTTACCCGAATGATCTGCAATTGAAGTATGAGTTCGGCATCCTGCTGTTTGAGCAGAACCGGATCAATGAGGCCATCCAGCAATTCCAAGCCTCGCAACGCAATGCCCAGCGCCGGATTCAGTCGCTTTTCTATATCGGCCGGTGCTTCCGGGCCAAACAGCAATACGATATGGCCATCGACCAGTTGCAACAGGCTGTGGCCGAATTACCCGTTATGGACGACACCAAAAAGGCCGTGGTGTATGAACTCGGTGCCATCTTTGAGCTTACTGGACGTGCGCCCGAAGCCATGGAGTGCTTCAAACAGATTTATCAGATCGAAATCGGCTATCTCGATGTGGCCGCCAAGGTCGAGCAAGGCTATGGCAAATAGTCAGAACAACCGGTTGATGGCCCCAAACCCGGTAAAGACCTGAGACTTTTCGACAATCGGACTGGCCGTAAGTTCCGGAGCCAGGAAAATGACACTGGCAGAGAGAATAACACGCCAATCGTTCCTCAATTCACGCAAAACGGACAACCCGATCTCGGGATTCACCACATCGCCGGGCTCATACGCCGGACGTCCCTCACTGGCAAGATCTGCAGGCACTCCATATTCTTGCCGAGGAATTGAATACCTGGACCGGAACCCAGAAGTTTCTTGAGAACATGGGCTTCACTCATGCCCCGGTTGAGCACACCTTGCCAATCCAGATCGGCAATATCTTCGGTGCTTTTGACTCGCACGTTGACGGAATGGCCCGATATATCGGCCTGACGATCCCCCTTCGTAATGTCAGGAATGCCCTGAAAACGAACAACGGGGCTTTGCATCGTGAACTGGTCGAACGGATGGGGACCGCCTGGATAAGACGCCTCACACAAACTACAAATAACCTCGCCGGCTCCCAGGTCATTCATCAGGGAGTGGGCAAGGTCATTGCCAATCTGTCCTCAAACGTCATGCGCTCAGTCCTGGCCTGGAATCCCGGACCCTACTGGAACAACCGTCTCCCCGGTTCGTTCCTGCTGGCTGCTTATATCGCCAAGGACCATCCCAAGGCCGCGTCAATCATGCTGGCACATCTCGCACACCCAACCCTGATTAAGACGACCAGGATCCCTCTCCCAAGTCTGCCGTCAACTCAGGAGAACATGCGGATCCTTGATTTCCTGATGGAACATGGGTATCTGGGCGACCGCTGGGCCGGTGATTACAGTCATATCGCTTCACCTGTCGCACGCGGGTTGGTCCCAAATACCAGAAGCAAAGTGGCCATGGTTGTTCGCCATTGGGGGAATGAATCCCTGAATCCCATGATGCACGCGGAACAGCGCAATGCTATTATGGCGTTCAAGGGGCTGGTAGCGGAGGGGGTTTCAGAGCGGGAGACTCGTACCATCATCGCCAATGGCACCCGTGCCACCCAGAACAGTAGCAGTGATATTGATGACTCGCCATTCATTCAGGATGTCAGGGAGTCCACCCTGGGCGGCTTGTTCCCGTTCCTGAGCCAGAATGTGACCGCCCGCAATTTCCTGATCGAGCAAATTCTCGACGGAAGCAAGAAGGGCATCGCCTTGGCGGCACTGGGTCTATCGGCATCCTTGATAGCCACGGTCATGATCCATGCTTTCCTGCGGTCACTGAGGGCCGGCCCTGACGATGATAAGGATAAGGCTGAAGAAATGGCCCTGTTGGACGGGATTAACCAGTCCATGGACACCGTTGTCCCCGGATCAGGCCAGGTCATGGACAAGGTCTTCAGCGCGGCTTCAGGGACTTACCTGAGCGGTGGAGGCCTGATAATCCAGAAGCCTCTCGACGAAATCGCGTATTTCGCTGGAAACCTGCTGAATGACAAGCCGGTTGATATGGACAAGATTGTTAAGGTAATCAAGGCGGCTACACAATTAATGGGGCTCCCGGTGGGCGGGCTATATTCAGTATTCGGGATGGCCAAGGGACTGGCCACGGATTATGAGCCCACGACAGATGCGGAAAAGACGCGCCGGGCCATTTCCATTATCCACAACACCATTCACGACCGGACTTACTCACGGGGCCAATCGGATAGCCAGGCTGATATCTTGCGTCAAACCCTGATTCGCAAGGGCTTGATAAAGCCCACCGTGACAGAAGGTGAATTCAAGGGGCGGGTCTGGCGGCATGTCAAAGCGGCGGAATCCCGTTAACGTCAGCCTTGATGCGCCGAGGAATCCGCGCTCGGCGCGGGTCCTGAAATCTCCGAGGCATTGTTCGGCTCTTCATTTTCTCCACAGAATACAAAGTGCGCTTGGCTCATGCTCGGAGCAAATAGGCGCCACGACTCCCCGCATTTCGATCCGCCGGATTCCGCTGGTAACACGATGAGTTTGAGGTCGTGACCCAAAACAAGATCAAAGGCACCCGCTTCCGCGAAGCCCCAATCACTTCCATCTTGTATGTTATGATTCCAAAGAACCAACACACACACTTTGCCCATTCAGCGTATTCATTTCCATTATCGTCTCGCACCCTCACACGGTCCACGGTTTGCCCTCTGGAACAATGTCAAGAAAAAGGCCCCCGGAAAAAATGCCCATTCAGCTTTGAATTGAAGAAATCCCTTCACATATCCGGAGGCCAGAGATATAACTGATAAATAATCCACGAAGTAAAAAGTGCAGATATCACGAGAACTAATATTAAAATCTTAATTTTCATAATGTTAAGCCAACGTTAGCCTTCACGCGCGGCGCGTCAGCGACGTACCCAGCAGGCCGTGGTTCTGTGATCATTTCATCTTTAATTTACCTAGTCTCCGTTTGGTCTTCCCGAAGAGGTCCGTCTCGGTTGAGAGTTTGACGACTTCAAACTTCGCACATACCCATTTGTGGTCAGCCGTCCAATTGTACTTGCCAGCTTTGTCCACAAGCCAGACGCAATCGAGTCCATCCTGCGGGGAATAGTAGCCAACTCTCCTAATCTCCCCAATCTCATGACCTTGCTTTCGGGCATATGGCCACAATCGATGGAGCCTTAGGACAGTTCGCGGTGGCAATGGCTTCGGCTTCATCATTTCATCTCTTCACAGAACGGTCCGATTCTGGCTGAGGAGCGGAGCGACGAAAGCCAGAATTGTGTGGTTCGGGCTTATTTCATCATTCTAATTCGTTCGATTCCAGCTTTTCCCAAGACGTATACGAGCCAAGGTGCCGAACCGAAGTCCAGAAGCCCGGCAATCCAGTACCAGTGATTGATATGGGCGATGGGAATGTTCATCAATCCGATCCCACCCACAATTCCTCCGACTATTGGAATCACTGATGGAATGTTTGGCCGGTCCAGGATGTCTCTGCGGACGAAGAGAATCGGGTTGATGACAACGCAGAACAGCCAGAACGCAAGGCATGGCGCCGAGATGATCCACTCAACAATGTGTCGCTCTGTATTCATACATTATATTTTCTGGCCGAACGTCGACGGTCACCGGCGGTGAACCCGCCAGGATTCACCGTACGAGTCGACCGTGTTGTTCGCTGTTTGTCATTCCTCGTTGTTCGCTGCCCTTGTCTTGCTCGAACTCGCCAAAACCATATTTCATCCTTATGGCGATAAGGTCACGCTGCGCATTGCCGACAGTCCACGTGACCAAGAAGTCTGGATCCTCGATTACCTGTCCGGTTTCCTTTTCCCGATACTCTCCTGGTTTGGCCCGCAAGATGCCCTCCAAGTTGAATGGCAACATGAAAAGATCGCCATCATCTTTTTTTATTTGCAGAAACCCGTTGGTGAGGGCAACGATCTTTCCGTGGGTTTGGTGAAGCTCCGACCATCCCTGGTCAACATTTTCGAATGTCAACCCCATCAGTATCGTTTTTCCCAAGACATCAACGCTAGTAATCGGTTGTTCCTTCGACACCAGGCTCGTGATTAGTATAAATGCCGCACTTATAACGACAATCCCGATCGTCAATATTATCGGTTTTATTCTCATGTCTTAGCGAACGTTCACAATCTGGCTGAGGAGCGAAGCGACGATAGCCAGAATTGTGTGGTTCGCACATCTTTTGTCACATCGTGTCTCCGTGCCGCCAATTCTCCGGCTTGGCCTTTATATAAATGATCCTCATCTTTTGATCTATATAGATGAGTTCACCCAAAACACACGCCTCATATGCTGCAGCGGCGGGCACAACATTTTGAAAGGGGTCAATCTCAACGAATAGCAGAACATTTTGAGCAATCATTAAGTTGGCATTTCCACCTGGAGGCGCGCCTCCACCATAAAAGGAGACCGTCGCACCCCAATATTCCTTCCCATTGCCTGATCTTTCAGTCAAAACCGATGAAAGTAATTTATTCCCAAGTTGTATTGCTGCTTCGTTGGTGGGGAAACAGTTATGCTGGAATTCACGGCCTCTCTCTTGGAAAGCACGATCATTCCTTGAACTGTGTGTGGAGCACCCACATATCAGGATTCCTATAACCAATGATACAATTATGGTTCTCATATTCTTAATGCGAACGGCCACCTTCTCGGTCGGCGCGTCAGCGACGTACCGAGCGAGGTGTGGTTGGCAGTCCTCATCTCTCTGGTGGCTTGAAATTTGTGTAATCGATCACAGCTTGTCCTGAGAGAATCTTGACTTCCATCGTGTCGAGATCGAGTACAAATTCAGCCTTTTCCTCGTTCTTGATTTTCAGTTTCCCGTTCTGCATTTCAAGTTTCGTTATGAAACAGGTCTGAACATCGGTTTCAAGCCCGAATTTGTACTCGTGTTTGATAACATAAATCTGCCGACTCCAAATTTCACGTTTTGTCTTAATCCATGTCGCAACGACGAATCCCTCCCGATTGAGAGGGGCGGAGTATTCGATCCCGTCTTTGGACACTGGGGCGACGGTCTTAGGGGTGCTCCGCTTAGCGAAAGCAGGGGAGATGAGTAATGCAATCGTACACACCGTCACCAGCATGATAATCTTTTGCTTCATTATTTCTCCTCCTGCCAACGTCAGCCTTCAGAGTTGCCGAGCTTGCGAGGCATACTCTGCGAGGTTTGG